>NZ_JAMOKT010000010.1:125338-150122 GCF_023656795.1 Parabacteroides caeci | reverse complement strand
TTAAGACTTTTCTTTCTGCAAGATTACCTTTATTCCCCAATTACACAACTTTTTTTGAAATATTTTAATGATTTATGCCACAAAACATATTTTAATAGAAATTTTGGTGCGGTTGCCCTGATTGCAAGGAAGTCAAAATTATACTTTCATTTCTTAAGTATTCTCTCCAGGTGGGTAACGTCTTGTATTAAATTCACCGTTTCAAATTTTCCTTTATAAAACACAGCCCAGTTATTAAAAACACAAGGCAATTCCTTCGCTTTTTGTAATGTATCTACCAGAATCAATGATAGAGGAACATCATTCATTTCACAATATTGTTTAACAATCCCAATTTTTTGATCGATATAAGGACACTGCATATCATAATAAATTGTCAGTTCCTTGCTTTCTATTTCCAGCTTTTTCGCATTTTGTGCAAACTTCGGCATTGTTCCGTCAAAAGAAAGTGCGAGCAATTCATATCCGTTATCGGTAGTATCGACCACCTCAAAGCCGAACTTTTTCGCAAATGACTGGTCGGAAAGCCAGGATTTTTGTTTTTCTGCCCCGAGCATACAAATACCGGATTTACCTTTTTCTTTGGCATCGGCAATACAATACTCCATCAATGATTTTCCATATCCCTTCCCTTTGTAACTGCCCAAAGTCCATAAACAATAGAGGTAATAATAGTTATCCCCAATTATGGGAACCCAAGCTGTTTCCAAAGGAGCATATTCGATAAAAACCGTTGCCTTCGCATTTAACTTTCTAAAGACATGACCTTCATTCAGCCGGTCAGAAAGCCATTGACGCTTTGCCTCAACACCCGAATGTAGCTTTTTAGTGCGGATAATGCAGCATAAATGCTCATCGGCAAGATTTTCTGTTGTTATGTTTATAAAATCAGTATCCATGTGTATCTTCGTTTCAATAGTGTAAATGTAGTGAACTTATATGAATTCCGCAATTCACCTCAAAAAACCAGCAATTCGTCAATCTTATTTGAAACCCGCTTTCCCACCCCATAGCTTTGCCGATAAATTATTAAACAACAAAAATATGAAGACGAGAAAGATCATTCAGATACTGCTTTTAGGGTTACTGGCTTATCCTTTATATGCACAGCAAACAGAAATCAAAGTTTCCGGTAAAGTGACAGATATCAATAATGAAACATTGGAGGGAGTAACCATCTTGCTTAAAAGTACTATTGACTCCGCCTATATTAGCGGAACCATCACAGACACTTGCGGAGTGTTTGTTCTTCCTAAGGTGAAACCGGATAAATACCTGTTGGAGTTTTCAATGCTGGGATATAAAAAGCAATACCTTACCATACAAACTAAAGAAAGCCGGCCCCTTCCTCCTGTCATAATGGAAGAGGATGCTCAACTACTTTCCGCTGTAACAATAACCGGTATGCGAAAACTGATGACGATGAAACCCGGTACGACCACTTTCGATATGGACGCCATGGTACTTGGCTCTCAAGGCAATGTGCTGGATGCATTAAGAAGTCTCCCGGGCGTAATGGTTAATGAAGATGGCAGTGTGATCCTGAACGGACAGACCGGCATTCAGGTGTTGGTCAATGGTAAAAGCACTTACCTGAGCGGAGACAAACTGGTCAATTATCTACGCTCAATGCCTGTTTCATCCATAAAAAATATCGATCTGATCACCAGCCCTTCCGCAAAATATGATGCTGCCGGCAAAACAGGGCTGATCGATATCCGGACACAGAAGGTTACCGTTGAAGGCTGGACCGCCCAGGCTAATACAAGCTACCAGCAATCAGCCGATGGCAAATGGAACGTCGGAGGACGCCTGACCTACCAAAAGAATAAACTCGGACTTTTCCTCGATTATTCTCATTACCAAGGAAAATATAAATCGACGCTGGATATCTTCCGCGAATACAATTTGCAAAACACAGCATCCTCTCCCATGATGAACATCAACCAGAATTCAAGAATGAAAGATCGTAATCAGGGAGACTGGGCCCGCCTGGGAATGAACTACGATATAAACGACAACTTCTCTTTTGAGGTATCCACCAACGGAACATTGTTCAATAAGCGCATACCCGGCAGCACCGATACATACATTCAAAAATCCGGCAGTCCTGTCGACTCCTCTCTTCATACCCAAAGCCAGACTTATACCAAACAACGGGCCATTTCCGGCGGCCTTCTTCTAAACTACAAAAACGACAAGGACCAGACAGCCGACCTTTCATTCGATTATCTGCTGCATAAGCATAAACAAACGCTTTCCATGTTGAATGAAATGAGAAAACCGGAAGAACAGATATTAAACAGAGACACATTAAAAGGAGATATGAGCAGTAACATACGCATGTATTCCGCACAAGCCAACTGGAGTATGCCTTTACCGGCAAAATTCAAGTTCTATTCCGGACTGAAGTTCACATGGGTAGATTTGGATAACAGTGCATTATATGCAAACCAGATGACCGGCCAGTGGCTTCCCGACAACAGCCTGAGTAACATGTATAAATATAATGAAAATATCAACGCCGCCTATATCCAGATAAACGGACAGGTTGGAAAATTCAACCTGGAAGCAGGTTTACGCCTGGAGCAAACCCGTATCAGCGGAACGCAATATTCACCGGACATAAACCTGAAAGACTCTTCCTATACGGACAACTATATCCACCTGTTTCCAACGCTGACCATACAATATAATATACCGGAAACATCCAACAGTATCTCCTTTTTATATAACAAAAGGATCATCCGTCCAAACTATGGCGACCTGAGTCCGTTCAATTATATATGGGATGATTATACACGTTCAACCGGTAACCCCGACCTGAAAGCCGAGCTCACGGATAATATAGAATTCGCTTATATTCACCAGAAATTATACCGGGCAACCCTGTTTTTCTCTTATACAAACGCCCCCATCATGCAAAATATAGAAGTTTCGGATGATAATGTGACTATCGTCTACCCGGAGAATTTCAAAAGTAACTCAAGAATAGGACTCCGGTTGGATGCTGGCGATCTGATACAAAAGAGATGGTGGCGAATAAGTGCCAATGCTACCCTGTTTTATAGTTTATACAAATGGAAAGAATCAGAAAAAACAATCGAAAAGAAACTGTTTACTCCCTCTGTTAGCATCAACAACCAGTTCATACTTCCGGCCGGATTGAATGCCGAAGTGTCGGGCTTCTATAACGGACGTATGGCTCTCGGACAAGCGACCGTCAATCCACACTGGCCTGTATCGATGGCCATACAGAAAAAGGTATGGGACGACAGGCTCACACTCCGTTTATACGCCAACGACGTGTTCCAAACGAACAGACAAGATCTTGACCTCGATCTGTCCGGAAATATCGGCAAGGCATCGACCAAACAGTTCAACGACTATCGCTGCATCGGAGTATCTGTCTCAATTAATTTAAAACAAGGCAAACAATCTAAAAAAAGTAACCGTGATACAAGCATAGATCAAAGTAAAAGAATAAATTTATAGTTTAAAATCAGATATGAAGATAAAATACAACTTCCTGAGTCCGTTGCTTATGACCATGCTGGCAATCTGCTGTTTGTGGATTGTCACCGACATGGCCTATGGTGTCCGTATGTGGGAGCTCACTACATCGGCATGGTTCGACCGCATAAAAGCACTTGCCCTCATATTGATAAACATTGTTTTAGCCTCTCTGTTTTTCAAACGTTTGGCAAACATCTTTTTCGACAGGAATAAAGAGAACAAGCTCTTTCCGAAAGTAATAGAATACTTCTTGGTTATCCTGTTTATCGTTATCACACTCAATATCAGCCTGTATATAATAATCATTTTCATCAATGAGACGACTTACCGCTGGGGAGAAGCTCTCTTGATCAATGCCACCGCCTTACCCATATTTCTTTTTTATTATACTTCGATCAGGAACAATATCCTGACCGGACATTATACGGAAAAGATCATCCAATTGGAGAAGTTAAAGGTCGACCAACTGGAAACCGAACTGAAGCTATTACGCTCGCAGTATCATCCGCATTTTCTATTCAATGCCTTAAACACCGTCTATTTTCAGATTGACGAAGAAAACGAGGCAGCCATCGAATCGATCGAACTACTTTCCGACCTGCTCCGTTATCAACTATACGATATAAATACGAAAGTAACAATCAAACAGGAAATCGATTACTTGCAGACTTACATACAATTTCAGCAGCTTCGCATGACGGATCGGCTGAAATTTGAATCTTCCTTCGATATGAATCTGAAAGAGCAGAAAATACATCCGCTACTGTTTCAGCCTTTATTGGAAAATGCCTTTAAATATGTAGGAGGAGATTACCTGATACAAGTTCAAATGCAACAAGAAGATTCAGCCGTTCATTTTATGGCTAGAAACAGCATTATACCTGACATAGACAAAAAAGGAAGAACCGGTATAGGGATCGAGAACCTCCGAAAAAGATTAAATTTACTTTATCCCAATAAACACCGGTTAGATATTACAAACGACGGGACCTATTTCACCGTCAATTTATTCATCGACTTATCAGAATAATATGGAAATAAAATGCATCATAACAGACGACGAACCTATCGCCCGGAAAGGATTGAAGCGATACATCAACAAAGTTGATTTTCTGACAATAGCCGGAGAATGCGAGGATGCAGTACAACTCAATAACATGCTAAAGACTGTTCATGCAGATTTGCTTTTCTTGGACATCGAAATGCCTCATCTGTCAGGACTGGATCTTTTAGCCGATCTGCAAACCCCGCCCCACGTAATTATCA
Organism: Parabacteroides caeci; assembly: GCF_023656795.1. Lineage (NCBI taxonomy): Bacteria > Pseudomonadati > Bacteroidota > Bacteroidia > Bacteroidales > Tannerellaceae > Parabacteroides > Parabacteroides caeci. The sequence continues at coordinate 145,340 of NZ_JAMOKT010000010.1, read as the reverse complement.
CCTCAGCCTACGAACAATATGCCCTGAAAGGATACGAGTTCGATGTAGTGGACTATCTACTGAAACCAATTCCATTTTCCCGCTTCCTGAAAGCGGTTAATAAAGTACATACAATGATAGAATCCGAATCGAAAAAAGAGGAGGATATATACATCTTTATAAAAACGGAGAAACTGCTAAAGAAAATCTATCTCAAAGAAATACTCTTCATCGAAAGCATGGAGAATTATATTATCATCTATACACCAACCACCAAAGATACAGCTAGCATCCGGTTAAAATCCATACTCGACACACTCCCTGCAACTTCATTTATGCAGGTACACCGTTCATTCATAGTAAACCTTTCCCATATACAAGCCATCGAAGGAAATCAGTTAGTTATCGGAGAACATAAAATCCCCGTATCCCGCCCCATGCGTGAAGAGGTGTACAAGGCGATTATCAATAATCAGCTAATTACAAAATAGCTCGTTTAATAGAAATTTCATTAGCTCACTCATGCGAGTTATGAAGCAAATCTACTTTTAAGATAAAAAAGATAACGGCTACATATTGTGCTAGCTTTGTGGAAAAAGACAGTACTGACAACTATATAAATAAAATCCGAAATACACTATCATACTATCATTTTTTATCATAACAAATTATACAACAGACTATTACATTATGATAGTAGATGTTTTCAACTATCATTTATCTATCACTAAACTATCATACCCTGCTTAAAAAGCAGGGAAGACAGCATGCTATTTTCAGTAAGTATATAACTAATTTTCAGCAAGATAGTAAGAACTATTGTTTGACACCCGGGTCTTGATATCATCGACACCCGGGTGTAGGCATCGTCAGGATGGGGGTGTAAAACCAGGTGAGACAGGCATCCTGGCAACAAAAAGTCTGTATCCGAGTGAAGTTAAATCATAGTTTTGGTATAAAAAGGTAGTAGGCCGACGAATGATAAGATACCCTATACAGCAGTAATGAACAGCTTTTATAGTCAAAAAAAGACTAACCGTTAGTTAAAACTCTGTTAAAATGACAGTTAAATGATAGATAAGTGATAGTTAAAAGCATCTACTATCATACATTAATCAACTGGAAAACAATATCATACACCAGAAAATGATAGTATGATAGTACATTTAATGAATTAAACCTAATGTATAAACTTTCACCCGACATTTACCCGACATTTACCCGACATTTACCTATAACGCAGTTTATTCATACAAAGTTAATAAAACTCACCTATTAAACACTCTTCACCTACCGATGTCTTTCGTCATAGCTCTACCACACTGACTAATGAACAACCACTACAAGGTAACTGTTATAAATGAAGACAAATAATTGTTTATTGCAATCATAAATACTAGCAATATGGAAACTTTCAAAGATATCATACATGGAAATAAACCGGTTTTGGTTGACTTCTTTGCCACTTGGTGTGGTCCCTGTAAAGTAATGAGTCCGACTGTGGAAGCGTTAGGCAAGGAACTGGTCGGTCAGGCACGTATTCTGAAAATCGATGTCGATAAAAACGAAGCTGTCGCCAACCTGTACCGGATTCAGTCCGTTCCGACTTTAATTATTTTCAAAAAGGGTGAAATAGTCTGGCGTACTTCCGGAGTAATGGAAAAAGGAGTCCTTCTGGAACAAATCAAGAAGTTTATTGACTAAAATCTTTATTCCCGGAAACTATTTCTATCTTTGTTCATAACAAACACATACGGTTATGAACAAAGAAGAATATAAAAAATATGCAGAGGAACATGAAGACTGGGCTCCCGGATGGGATGCTATCGACGAATGTTTCGAAAAACTTTATCCCGGACAAGGGCCGGAACATTTCGGCACCAACATCATTTCCAGAGCGATGATGGGTGGTGACGAGTATCTTGACGGATACAGTATCTACACCTCCCCCAACGGCTACAAACATCTTGTCACCTATGGCATGAGCGAATTATATTCCAACGAAGAAGCACTGGAAAACGAATTTAGCAAATGGGGATACGAGATGACCATAAAACTACCGGTCAAAACGAGTGAAGAATGTCAATGGGCCATCAGCATGATGAGCAACCTGGCTCGCTACACCTTTACTCAGGAACGTTGGTTCGAGCCACTGCAATTCATAGCAGGTAACGGACAATCCATTAATTGGGATGTCGAATCAGCCATTACAGCCTTACTGATTGTAAATGACACAGAAGTCCCCGGCGTAAATACAATCCACGGAAAACTGGACTTTATGCAGCTGGTTGGTATCACAGAACAGGAATTACAAACAATAAAAGCCGATCCGTCAAAAGCATCGGTATTAATAGAGTTAATGAGAAAGGATAATCCAATGCTCACATTACAGATCTTACTCGTACTATAAATTACCTCTAAATATATACAAACAAAAAGGGATCGCCCTTTATTTATTAGACAATCCCTTTTTTATTATAATCGCAATCTTTTTTAATTAGTTTCTTTCAGTATCTGAGTTTGGAAAATCTGAGACTTACCCCATGTTGCAGCGGTTGTATCTTTATTAAACTCTTTGATATAGTTAATACGGATATTCAACGTCTCATTTCCTGCTGCTGTTTCTCTTGACTGTAAAGTTTTAAAATGACCATTTGTTTTAAACGCATAATAAAAAGCGTTATTACCTACGACACCTTTACCATCAGCTTTCTTCACAACACGCAAAAAGAAATCATAAACACGTTTTCCATCTACGGTCTGAGGCTCTAGACTTGGATTATATTGCAAAATATATTGATTATCCTGATCTGCAGCTGCTTTTTCATGACTTGAACCCAAAAACATAAAGTTTTTAAGAGTAAATGAATATGGAGTCATGAACATGAGAGTTGCATCCAAAGCTGCTATCTCATTAGGCATTATATTTGCAGTATCAACACTATTTGAAAAATATCCTTTATTATCCAATTTATTTGTGACTACAGCATTAGAAACCGTTGCATATTTATTCGAACCATTATTCGCTGGATCATCAGAACTGTAAGTACTAGTAAAATAAATACAATCACCCGGTTGATAATCTTTGAATACAGGAGAATATACAGGTGTATAATCATCTATATAAGCCACAGTTCTAAAATCATCCGAATAATCTATAACTCCAAAACCGTTTAAACTACTCTCATTATTACCATCCAAACAAGAGGTCAACAAAATAGTTGCTGCGGCAACCACCCCTAAAGATTTTAGCTTCTTCATTTTCTGTTTTTAATTTTTATGTTATTAGTATTTGTTTCTTATTAAAAGCCAAACCGGAAACCGGCCTGCAAATTTACATTAAATGGTTTTTCGGAACGGACAGTTTCAATCGAACTGCCATTATCGAAATAATAATCTGCCCCTACTTCTGCATAAAGGCTTACAAAACGGAGCAATGGATAGCTTACACCGGCACGGGCATTCACAGACCAAAACCATTCTTTCATACGAATATGATCAGCTTCCTTTTCATATAATTCATTATGCATGTATTTTTTCGTCACCAATTTACCCGCCACATTCACTTCTGTCATGACTCCCGCTGCCGCATAGACCTGGAAACGTTTCCATTCAGCTATTCTATATGTCAAAGACAACGGAATACCTATAAAATGAAGTTTCTGACTCGTTTTATTATGGTATGCCTGAGTCGTTTCCCAAGAAGAAGACAATAAAGAATAATTCAAACCGGTCACTAAAGCGAAGCGATTATTTAAAGAATAACTTACTGACATTCCTACAGATACTGGGGTCTTATGCTTTACATTAGTCCTCGGCACCGAATTCTCAAAATTAGCAGCATTCAAAAATAATAATTCCTGATCTGTGAGCGACGTGTTCTTCAAAACAGACGTGTTCAGTGAATTACTTGTTCCAGCAGTCACACTTCCGCCTCCCATGCCAAATCCCCATCTGCGTGGAGATACTTCTTTCTCTTTCTTTCCGACAGGAGCCGCATCCGCTATCAACGAACGGGTATCATCAGCAGAACCCACTTCCGGATAATCCTGCACAACTTCTTCTGTTTCAACAACAGCAGTATTATCCAGTAGTGTTATAACTTCTGCATTCTCTTCCATATCATCATCTGAAGAAATAACGGCAGGTTCATTTTCAGCAACCTTTACAGTCGCCTTATATGTTGCCTGCATCACCGGCTGTTGCACTGCTGCAACCGGTGACACAGTAATTCTTTCCTCGACAGGCTGTACCTGAGTAACAGACGCTTCTGTCTCTTTTGCCAGTTCCGTCTCTATTTTCTTTGTTTCCTGTTCGATCTTTTCTGCCAAAGGAGTCGCTTCCTTCTCTGACTTGAATAAATAAACGCCACTTGTTATCATCAACAGCGAAACTACGGCTGCCGCAGCCCAGTAGCGTAATGTCCGGCGGAAAGGTACCGGCGCTTTTACCGGCAAACGATCGGCTATGGCCTCCCAGTCCCCCGGCATTGTATCCACCTCAAAATCCTGCAATTTCGAGCGGAACAAATCATCAAATGTATCTCTTTCCTTTTCCATTCTTTCCTCTTAATACAATGCGTTAATCCTCTTTTGTAACATCTGTTTGGCGCGCGTAAACTGTGAACGTGACGTACTCTCCGTTATATTCAACATGTCGCTGATCTCCTTATGCGAATACCCTTCAATTGCAAACAGGTTGAATACCGTACGGAAACCGGCAGGTAACTCCTGTACCAGCTGCATCAGTTCAGCCGCCGACATATTGGAGATAGCCGATGCATCCGGTTGGATCAGTTCAGCCGTATTATCCAGATCAGTCGATTCGCGCAGCACATCTGATTTACGCAAATATTCCAATGCACAATTTACAAAGATCTTTCGCATCCACCCCTCGAATGAGCCAATTCCCGAATAGGAGTCCATACTGGTAAAAACTTTGACGAATCCATCCTGCAGCAAATCACGAGCAGTCTCCCTGTCGTTCACATAACGCAGACAAACTCCCATCATTTTGCGGGAATACCTTTCGTAAAGCTCTTTCTGAGCCAGCCTGTCTCCCTTCCTACAACCATTTATCAGTTGTGTCTCATCCATTCAGTGTGTGCCTTCTCACCTCTTACGAGGCCGTACAAATATTATGATGTTATTCTCGTGCAAAACGCTGCATGTTTTACGAACTTTTTTTCATAAAAGAGGCGGACACATAGATCCGCCCCCTACAGGTATGCTTTGCAAAGATAAGATGTTCTAACGAATTTCCGTGTTAACGGATATAGACTGCTTACTTTTTTTTCGCAGGATCGACAGGACATCCGGCTCCATCGTCCACAGGCACAGCCTCCATACCGATCTTTTTAAAGGCTGATGCCAGTTTGGTTTTCGAGGTTTTATCCGGTTTGTAAGTGACAACCACCGTACGGGTAGTCAGGTCACACTTCATATCGGTCACTCCTTTTTCGAATGAGATATTCTTTTCTACTTTTTTCTGGCAATTGGCACATTCCATCCCTTCAACGAAGAAAGTAACGGTGTCTTTTTTCTTTTTTGCATCCTGTGCATAAACCGTAGAAAGAGTAAAAACGGCACAAATCAATGCTACTACTAACTGTTTCATAATGTATCTGTATTAATTGGTAAATATTTTCTGTTATTTAATCACGGCTGATGTTGAAACGCAGGCCGGCATATATCTTCCGTCCGTGAACCGGTCCCCAGACCATCGAACCGTCAAAATTGTCTCCCCGCGGATTTTCCGCATCTATGATCGGATGAGATTGCTTATAATCAAATAAGTTCTCCGCGCCGATATAGACGGACCATCTGCGAAAATACTTTGTAATTTGCGCATTCACAACTGTATAGGCATTAAAGTTAGGCTTCCACAGCGGATTTGTCGCATCCGGTGTCGGCATCCGGCCTCCTCCGTTGAACTGTCCGGTCAAATCGAACTGCCATTTCTTCAGCGGGGTTTGATAAGATGCGGTTGCCAATGCTTTGTAATCGCTTACCAACGGTTTCTTCAAGCGCTGTGTCACACCCTCTGCATTCCGGTAATCGGTTTTAGCATCCGTATAACGGTAGGCGGCAGTCAGTGTAAACCCACGGAAGAAAGGATAGGTCGCTTCCACCTGGAAACTGTTTGAATAGGATTTACCGTCCAGGTTATAAAAACTGACGGCATGGGCATCGCTATCCATATCGACAACTACCTGTTTCAGGAAGTCGGTATAATACCATTCTCCGGTCAGCGTCAGTTCTTTTCCAAACAGAGGAATGTAGAATGACAAATTAACGCCAGTGTTCCAGGCTTCTTCCTGATCCAGATTATCCGCAATATTCATTTTACGGCTACTGGATAACAGAAAATTGTTTTCTGCAAGAATATTAGCCGTACGGAACCCCTTACCGGCAGAAGCACGGACATGAAACCAGTCGAACGGATTATATTTAATATGTACGCGAGGCGTAACAAAGAAATCATACAAAGAACTGTAATCTGCCCTGATGCCACCTAATAGTATAAGTTTATCATTCAGGTTGTAAGTATATTGTACATAGGCACCCGGAACAACTTCCGTACGGTCGAATACTTTACGCACATCATTCTGCAACAGGTTCTCGTTAAAACCGTCGTAGTTCATGCTCAAACCGGTACTCAGGCTATGGGCCGGAGAAAATTCCTTTTCAAAGAGCAGACTCGCATAGACATTGTTCTGATATACATTATAAGGAGTACGATCATACATGGACTTTTGTTCATGATAAGAACCGGACAGGATCAAGGCTACGCTCTCCACCTTTTCCTTATCGATGATATAAGCCTGTTTGGTATATAACTCCGCCCGGTTCGTATTTAACTGCACACGATACGGATCCGTAAAATCATGATGTTTGATAGCCTGCCCTCCCGTACGGCTTTCGTGCAGATAACGAACTCCATACTGGGCTACATAGTTATCCAGTTTGTGATACCAGCGGTTCATCAGGTTGACCTGTTCTCTTAAAGGTGTATCCAGAAAACCGTCATCATTACCGTCATGCTGTTTCTTATCGTTCGAATAATGCACCAGTAAACCGGTCGAAACCTTATCATTGATATGCCAGGAAGCATCCGCATTCCCTTCGTACCGTCCGGCATCACTACCGAACAGGTTTACAGAAAAAATATCAGCCGTAGGCGGTTTCTTAAATTCAACATTGATCTGCCCGGCTAATGCCTCGTATCCGTTCTTTACAGAAGAGGTACCTTTGGATACCTGAATACTTTCCATCCAGGCACCCGGAACATAATCCAAGCCGTATAAGGAAGCTGCCCCACGAAAATTCGGATAGTTTTCCGTCAGCATCTGCACATATGTTCCGGCCAATCCCAACAGCTTAATCTGGCGGGCTCCGGTTGCTGCATCGGCATAAGACACATCCACAGAAGGATTTGTCTCAAAACTTTCCGCCAGATTACAACAGGCAGCACGGCAAAGTTCATCATAGGTGATCTTCTGAGTCTGCAACACACTGGTACGCGAAGCGATTGTTCCTATTTTACGCTCGCTGATCACGACTTCCTCTAAGGCTACTTCGCCTTTCAGCTTTATAACCAGATGTTCATCTGTATTCGTTACCGGCATGACAAACGTTTCATAACCGATATAACTTACAACCAGTTTGTTTGTACTTTTTCTTGTTTTCAGTTCAAATGCGCCGTCTACATCGGTAGTCGTGCCTTGTTGGGTCCCTTCCCAATAAACATTCGCCCCGATGATCGGCTGGTTGTTATCATCAAACACATGCCCTTTTACTTCCTCCGCCTGGGCAAAAACTGCGCAGAAAGTCAATATTATAATAAGATAGAGTTGTTTCAACATTACTTTATATTTTGATTCAGTAGATTTTCCGGTAAAACCGGAATTGGGGGTTTCTATTATTATCAGATTTGAGCTAATGATAGTGACTGGTTGTAACTCGCTCCCCTCTTGAGAGGGGGAAGGGGGTGTGTCATATCCTCTCCCATATAACCACCACAATCAGAGCTACTTGGCTATTACAGGTTCATTTGCCGTCTGCTTCAGCTGACGGTTTAAATGCTGTTTCTCTTTTTTGGCTTCAGCCACATTTCTCTTAGATAGAAACCTGTAAGAAATGGGACTAAAGTCCAATGAGATAGATTCTTTACTAATCCGTCAGCTGAAGCAGACGGCAAATGAACCTGTAACAAAGCCTGTTTTATAGACTGGCTTTAACACACCCCCTACCCCCTCTCAAGAGGGGAGCGAGTTACAACCAGTCACTATAATTAGCTCAATTCTTTCTAATAAAGACTGACTAAATCAAAAGTGCAGTCAATAAATTCAAATAAATACGGGGACAGACAATGGGTGGTCCATCCTGATTCTGTGCTATAAATTCTTTTATGGAAGGAACCGGCACGAGTGAGGCAAAGGAAGAGCCAAACGACAAGAGGTCGACCACTACCGGCTGTAATTCTACAATGGGGTTATTAAAACTGCTCCAGTCAAAACTGATGCGTTCCAGGTCACAACAGTCATCTTCGCAGCAGCCGGAAGAACATACAGGTACTTCTGCCGCCTCATCACAACAGCCATGACCATGCACTTCACAGCAATTATCATTCAATAAAACTGCAACACCTTCCGTACGGCAATCGCCACAACAGTAGGTAATAAAGTTCACTCCGGCCCCTCCATAAAAAATAAGAGACGCCAGAAAAACGATAAACAAATATGTTACAGCTTTTTTCATTCAGCACAAAGATAGTGCTTTCGTAAATCCGCTCCTAATCGTTAATATTATTTAGGAAATCTGGAAAGGTAATAATACGTTTCCGGAGACGGCAGGCTCTCTATATGATAGCGGGTAGAGGCCGAGACACTGAAACTATATCCTCTTTCTTCATTCGGACCGACAGGCAGATACAGAACCGTATCCCTTATCCCTGTCGCCAGCATACATTTGGCTGATGCCGTATCGATCGAATCCGTCAATGAATAATAAACCGTATAGGTTAAATCCTCTTTTTCTTCCGATGGTTTCTGCCAGGACAATTTCAATTCATCCCCTTCCCGGTCCACACGAATTTCACCCGGAGCAACAGGAACACGGTCATTCAGCCAGGTCAGCGGAAATAACTGAGCAGGATATTTATAATAATTATCTTTCAGTTCATTATACAGTCCTTTTGTATTATCCAACACATTCTCACAACGGAAAAAAGTAGCGCCAGCACCACCATAATAACGACTGTAATCTATCTGGTCTGTGATATCATTTACCGTCCAGTCCGCCTCCGACTTATCCATCCGGTAAGCTCCCAAACCTGGAACAACCAAACGTCCGTTACAATTTTCCACCCAGTTATCCACAAAGGGGAAAAAGTTATCATGCAGGTAATACATCATCGGGACAATCATATCCTGTTTTCCTTTCTCCATCCACATTTTAGGGTCCTGGAAAACACTTTCGTACGCCGTCCATCCGGCATTAGGAACCCGTTCGATACGGTTATATTTACCCAATGGCGAACTACTGACCTGAACCCAGGGTTTCGCCAGTTTCACCCAGTCATAAATACGGTATACCATTTTATTGATATTCTCACGCCGCCAATCCGCCAAGCGGGTAGACTTGCCATACTTCTGATGAACTGCTTTATCCGGAAACGTCTTTGCCTGCTCCGGATAACGGATATAATCGAACTGAATACCATCGATATCATATCCGTTTACCAGCTCTTTCACCAGCGACAAAATATAATCGGCAGTCTCCGGCACACCCGGATCAAGATACCATTCGCCATTATGACGCTTACACAGTTTAGGGTTGCGCTTCACAACGGATAGTTTCCCCTGTTCCTTCACAGCCTTATCCGTACCAATAGGAAATGTCACAAACCAGGCATGGCATTCCATCCCCCGTTTGTGACATTCTTCTATTGCAAATGCCAGCGGATCATATCCGGGCATCGTTCCGTATTTTCCTGAGAAAGTTTTGGAAGCTGGTTCAATAGCCGAGCGATAAATAACATCACCCCTCAGACGAACCTGCAAAAACACTGTATTGAAATTGGCATCAGCCAACTTATCCAGCATAGAACATAATTCCTGTTGCTGTGCTTTTCTTCCCACTTCCGTTGTAGCCGGCTTCTTCGGCCAATCGAGACCATAGATGGTAGTCAGCCAAACCGCACGGATTTCGTGCTTCGGAGATTCAACCGCTCCAATCGCTTGAAGCAGGAAAAAGACCAGAAATAACAGGCAATACTTTCTCATTTCCACTTATTTATTGAGTGGCGCAAAGGTACTACTTTTTCGTTATTTTCCAATTTCGGATAAGTAGCGCTCCGCTTCTATAGCAGCCTGGCAACCAGTCCCGGCAGCCGTAATCGCCTGGCGGTAATGCGGATCAGCCACATCGCCCGCTGCAAAAACTCCCGGAACTTTCGTGCGTGGCGTACCGGGTACGGTTTTGATATATCCCACTTCATCCGTATCGATCCACGGTTTGAAAATATCGGAATTCGGCTTATGTCCGATAGCCAGGAAGAAACCGTCAATAGCGATATCCACCTTTTCTTCATCCGATTCGCCCATGCGTTTTACCAGATGGGCACCTTCCACCCCGTTCTCACCAAACAGACCAATTGTATTATGTTCAAACAATACCATAATATTCGGCGTGTTAAATACACGTTCCTGCATAACTTTCGAAGCACGCAGAAAAGGCTTACGGACAATCAGATAAACCTGTTTAGCCAGTCCGGCCAGATAGATAGCCTCTTCACAAGCCGTATCACCGCCACCGACAACAGCCACCACTTTCTTGCGATAGAAGAAACCATCACAGGTAGCACAGGCAGATACACCCATTCCTGCATATTTATGTTCATCCGGAATACCCAGGTATTTAGCAGTTGCCCCGGTTGCAATAATTACCGTTTCCGCTTCAATAACCTTTTCCCCGTCAATTGTAATTTTGTATGGAGCAGCCGAAAGATCCGTTTCCGTCGCGATACCAAAACGAATATCTGCACCAAAACGAAGCGCCTGCTGTTTCAAGTCTTCCATCAGTTCCGGACCAGTGATTCCTTCGGGATATCCCGGAAAATTTTCAACTTCTGTTGTTGTAGTAAGCTGGCCGCCCGGTTGAATACCTTCATACAATACCGGAGACAAGTTAGCACGGGAAGCATAGATTGCTGCTGTATATCCTGCAGGACCGGAACCTATTATAAGGCAACGAACCTTTTCATTTATTGAATCGCTCATACTTTTTATGTTAATTGAATATTGATAATTGGCTGTTATTTCATCGCTTCTATTTTACCTGAGGTCTATCACCTCTGCATCCGGATATTCGCTTTCTTTAAAAACAAAAAAGTCATCCGGTTGGTTTATCCCGGTCTTCAATTGGCTGATATGAATCGTGTTGCTGACTCCGTTCTTCGCTTCGATCCTGATCGATGCAGGGAAATTGGAAAACTTCTCGATTTGCAACACGACTTTGATGATATCGCCTTTTTTCTTCGGTGTCAGTTCGATATCATAAGCCGTTTTTCCGTTCGACGCAGTGCTTTCCCCGATATACTTAGGAGTAAACCCTTTCTTATATACACGTAACAACAAAGCCGGATTGGTAAATTGCAATTCCTCTCCGCTCGGCGTACTCACATTCACTTCGTCATTCCGTTCCACATAAGTCCACTGGGTAGTCCCGTCGAACCAGGTTATCATATCAGGAGTGACCAACGTAAATTTATCGCCTTTCATATTGATCGTTCCTTCAAAACTTTCCGATACTTTCTGTACATCCGAACGGGTATTCAGTTCAAAAGAGGCTGTTATACCATTCGAGTTTTCGTAGGCAGAAGCCGCTTTATCGAGGATAGATACCGGATTCTGAGCCTGGCTTATCACTCTTGTTCCAAAAAGAAGGCACAACAGAAATCCCACAAACGCGATTCCCCGCCATATTCTTATTTTTCTCTCTCTTTCCATAAACTACATTTACTAAAGGACATATTATTTCAGAGAATTCAGTAACTGTTCCAGATTATACTCATCCTGGATCAGGACCTGACGGGCCTTACTACCCTCAAACGGTCCGACGATTCCGGCAGCCTCCAACTGGTCCATCAAACGACCGGCACGGTTATAACCGATGGCAAACTTACGCTGGATCAGAGATGTTGAACCTTGCTGCTGAATCACAATCAGACGGGCAGCTTCATCAAACAACGGATCACGGTCTGACAGATCCACTGATCCCGGAGCCTTGTCTTCACCACCTTCACCTACATATTCAGGCAACAGGAAAGCAGTCGGATAACCGGCCTGACCGGAGATAAAATTGACGATCTGTTCCACTTCCGGAGTATCGACAAACGCACATTGCACACGATTTGTATCGCCTCCCTGTGAGAACAGCAAGTCACCACGACCAATCAACTGATTGGCACCCGGTGCATCCAGAATCGTACGCGAATCGACCATCTGCATCACACGGAATGCCATACGGGCTGGGAAGTTTGCCTTGATAATACCGGTAATGATATTGGTAGACGGACGCTGCGTTGCAATGATCATGTGGATACCGACGGCACGTGCTTTCTGGGCAATACGGGCGATCGGTGTTTCAATCTCCTTACCGGCCTGCATGATCAGATCACCGAACTCATCAATGATCACCACGATAAACGGCATAAATTTATGTCCCTTCTCCGGATTCAGATGACGGGAAATAAATTTGGCATTATATTCCTTGATATTACGCACATGTGCTTTCATAAGCAATTCATAACGGTCATCCATTTCCTTACAAACGGAATTCAGCGTCATAATAACTTTTGTACAGTCCGTAATTACCGCTTTGTCCGCATCCGGCAATTTCGCCAGATAATGACGTTCCAGATCGGAATAGATACCGAACTCTACCATCTTCGGGTCGACCATGACAAACTTCAGTTCCGACGGATGCTTCCTGTACAATAAAGAAGTGATCACGGCATTCAACCCGACGGACTTACCTTGTCCGGTAGCACCGGCCACCAGCAAGTGAGGCATCTTACAAAGGTCGAACATAAAGATTTCATTCGTAATCGTCTTACCCAGCACAACCGGCAGGTCATATTTCGATTCCTGGAATTTACGTGAAGCAACGACCGACTGCATAGATACAATCTGCGGATCCTTATTCGGCACCTCGATACCGATCGTACCTTTACCCGGCATCGGGGCTATGATACGGATACCCAAAGCCGACAGGTTCAGGGCAATATCGTCTTCCAGATTCTTAATTTTTGAAATACGGACCCCGGTATCAGGTATCACTTCATATAAGGTAATAGTCGGACCGACGGTTGCTTTGATAGAAGCAATGCTGATACCAAAACTTTCCAGCGTCTGCTTGATACGTTTCTGGTTAGCCATCTGTTCTTCCATATCGACCTGGTGGTCGCTTACATCATATTTTTTCAGCAATTCGATCGGTGGATTACGGAAGCCGGACAAGTCCAGTTTCGGATCGTATTCACCCAACGAAGAAGCATCATACACTTCATCGTCTCCGGCCGGGACTTCCACCGTAAAACGAGGATCTCCGGGAAGATCTTCCGGCTCATCAGGCTGATTTTCCGCATTCGGAGCATCATACACTTCTTCTTCCTGCGGCACTGTCACTTCAAAAGCATCATCATGGGAGATCGTTGAATAAACCTCTGTCTTCTTCCGGCTCTCTTCCTTGCGGGCTGTTTCTATTTCTTTTTCAGTATCGAAAACAAATTCTTCTGTTTCCGGTCGTTCGTCCGGCTGTTCTGTCATTACCGGGTCTGTTACCTCATCCTCATCATCTTCATGGATATCCTCTTCTTCCAATACTTTTTTTTTCTCCCTTTTCAAACGGTTCTTCAACCACCCGAAAGAAAGGACACTTTGCAGAAACGGTATCGTCCGTTTGCTGGAGAATATGGCGATGATCAGAAACACCCCCGCCAACAACAGTATCGTTCCTGGAATACCGACATTCGTAATCATCACCTCCGACAGGTAATACCCATGCTGTCCTCCCAGATAAATGAATGTATCTTCATATCCGCTGATAAAGACAAAGGCAAAAAACATAGATCCCCAAATCAGCATGGCTGCACAAAACAAAAACCGTTTCAACAGCGATACCCGGCGCAGGTTCATCAATTTAGCTCCTACCGACCCCAGGAAAAACAGGATCATAAAAGAAGATATCCCAAACCACCGGTTCATCAGCAGATCTGCCAGGACAGCTCCCCGCACTCCCGTCCAGTTCTCGACGGACCCTCTGTTGGTCAGCAAGTCTGCCAACGGAACGTTTTCTATCTTACTCTGATCGGCCCCTCCCGTAAAAAAGAAGGAGATAAGAGCCAATCCTATATAAATGGTAATAATAGCTATCACCAACCCTGTAATGAAACGGGTACGTTCATTAGTGAAAAACATTTTCATCATTGCGAACTTACCCGGTTCATTATTATTATTTTGTTTTGTTGTAGTTGCTTTCTTTGCCATATAAATCCTCGTTAAATGATATCTGAAAAAACAGTCCAGATATTTTTATAACTTGCAAATATACATGATTATCTCCAAACTACCACGCAAAAATTCTAATATTCCCTATCAGTTCCTGGAAATCAATCAGCATTACGTTTCCCAAACAAAGTAACTTCTCCCATACCAGCACGTCCTTCCGATACACTATGAATTGTAACCCGAAAACACTTCACTTTTCTACAATTCAATTCTATCGGTTTAAACTCCCAACCGGTACACTCCTGCTCATAGACCAAACTCCAATTATTTCCATCAGATGACACTTCAACTGTATGTCCGTACAAAGAACTATCCTTTTGAAAAAGAATACGACTTGCCTTTATATCGACAGGTTCATCAAACGAAAAAGTCACAACCTGAGGTAGACTATCCGTATCCGCAATCCACCAACTACGATCATCTCCATCTACGAGATTTACTACAGGATAAGAAACATGAGAGCTGGTCGCTGTAACCTCTCGAGGAATTATCACAGGAAGATTTAGCAACATCCTTTCTTTTATATTCATCTTTTCCACTACGCCATCTTCTTCTTTCCCTTTAAAAGAAGCGTGAATACCATCCGGCACGAATAGACCGTCATAAGGGATACTTTTTATGCCTGCTATCCCTTCCTGCAGATCTTTCGCTTCAGCCTTAACTATTATCTCTCCGGGATATTTGCCAGTCCGGACAAAAACAAAACCAATACCACCTTCTACCCGTTGACGACTAATACCTACCCGTTCAATACCATCACCTATGATCTCTCCCTGTCCACGTATTGACAAAGTAATCAAATCTGCAGCGTTATTCACTAATGTCCCGTTTTCATCACAAACCTTTATATAAACTGGTATCATATCACTTCCATCCGCCACCGGCATCACATTTTTATGATTAAAAAAGACTTCCAGATGGTGTGGTTTCCCAGGGGTACGTACCACATGTGTGGCTACAATTTTGCCAGCAGATAAACCTTCAGCCATTAATTCTCCTTGTTCATATCTATCCGGATAAAAAACGAAATCCGGACTTCCTCCTTTTTTTACTATATTAGGACGGAATGAGGTTCGCTCCAACCGAGTTTGTGTTCCTATAAGCCGTTTATTCTGATAGAGTTTTACTTCATCACAATTAGAAAATACAGTGATTGGGGATAAAGCCCCTCCTGTCTCCGAAGGCATATTATAGGAAGCGATAAACACCATCGGCCCTTCATATAAACCAGCTTGACTTATATTTTTATCACGCATGCTCTGCATCATATAATAACTGAACTTTGGGGCACGATTTATATCCACAACGCCACAATACATTGTCGTTTCCTGGCTTCCGCGATTATAATCATTATAACTCCATAGGAAATGTCCTCCTAAACGTTCATTAGCATCCAACATACACCAATCAAAATAACCTCTTCCTTCCAGCTGTTCATAACGAGTATTACATTGTTCAAGCAATTCTCTCCCATTCTCTGTTATGCTCACACGAGGTTTCTCTCCGGCTCCGTCTCCCCATTCTCGAGTTAGTAACGGCTTAATTACAACTTGATCCTCCGTATAATTGCTCATTACATTACCGTCTTTCGGGAAACGGGCTACTTGTTTATAGAACACATCATAACAATCCACCAGATCCGTATGACCGAAATAATCTCCAGCCGTATACATTTGATCACCGGGATATTCTTCATGTGCTATCCCATAAAGTATCTTAGCAATTTCCTTCGGATAACGCGTTTCATTTAAAGCTGTCTCCCATAAAACAACCGAAGTGTGATTCCTGTCACGCCTGATCATTCTACGACAAACCTCATAAACCCGGTTTATGAAAGTTGTATCATTATTAAAATACTGCCAACCCGGTATACATTCTACAACCAACAGTCCATATTTATCACAAGCGTCAAGAAAAGCCGGATCATGTGGATAGTGGGCTGCACGTACCGCATTATAACCACCCTGTTTCATATTAATTACTTCTCTTTCCTGTATTGAATTCGAAGCGGCATCCCCTACATAGGGATAAGCCTGATGCCGGTTTGCACCACGCATATACAATTTTTCTCCATTTATAAGAAAGCCATCTTCTGTCGTATATTGTATAGAACGTATCCCAATTTGCCGGGTGACCTTATAAATCCCGCAAAACGAAACGTGGCACTTTGCAAAAACGATACGTGTAAAAACATACAAAAACGACGCGTGTAAAAAAAACGGTGAACATGGTCTTTATTTCTTTAACCACACACACCGTCTTTCACTTCTTTTGAATGCTATTTGAACGCCATAAAAACAGAGCAAAAAGCAATCCGAAAGTTTTGTGTTTTAGTTTAAATTTGCTACCCTTATAAAGTCTAAGTCAGGAGGCAAGCTTTGCATTACTGTCACCATTATGTCTGTACAGCATTATGTCTGTATATTTGGCATTGTAGTTCATGCGTGCATTGAATTCCACTTTTTCGCATTCTTTAAAAGGATTACCGATAGTCGGATTTTTCCCCATCCAATCACACAGTTCAATGATGGATGACTTATTCGATGTGAAGTACACAAAAGAATGGCCTTTCAATATGCCAAGCACATCCAAATAATCAGACAGACGCCAATACATTTTGTAAGTACCTACTTCTGTACTGAGGTAAGGCGGATCAACCAGAAACACAACATTAGGTAGATCTTTGTACCGGTTGAATACTACCTTGTAGTCAGCACTGACAATCGTCAAGCCCTCCAGGTAATCATCACTAAGTGGGTAGTCCGTTTTCCGAATGTTGTTATAAAGCGTTTCTTTCCTGAACTCTTCCAAACTCAGGCAATACTTCATCGAGAACAATAACGAGGATGACAGGGTGATATAATCCACATAGTCCTTTTCCTTCTCTTCCTTTTCAATGCGTTGGAATATTTCCTCACGGACTTCACCACAGATAGGTTTGTCACGCAACGTCCCAGCCGTTATCCTGCGTAGATCAGCCAGCAGAACATTCGTGGCAGGGATATTTTTCAGTCTTCGGCAGTAACCATCAAAGTCGTTATATACGACAAGGGCATCCGACCGCTGACATTTAGTTATGTGTGATAATAACCCGGACCCACCGAACAGATCCACGAAAACAGTACCTTCGGGATATCCACGAAGCACCTTAATAAATTCTTTGGCAAACATCCGTTTTTGCCCTACAAATGGAAGTGGGGCTTGCAAATACATTTTTCTCATTTTCTCTTGCGTTTAAGTCGGCGCAAAAGTAACGATCCGCTCGGAGGTACATGCACCGGGAAAGTCGGTTTACACTGTAAGCCATTTACAGCGATTTTTATACGTTAAGTTCGAACCGGACACTCTCGTTGCCAGATAGCAGGGCAAAAGTTTTCTCAACGTTGTTCTCGTAAATATGGACGTTCCCCAGGTTGAGTGTGATTGACTTCAATCTAAGATCAATTTGGCGGCTCATCAGGTACAAATGGTAAATATCAGCCGGTAAACCGAGGTTTGCATCGCTACTGCGCTGGTAAGCCGAGACCACAAGTTCACCCTCTTCGATCTGAAACTGTACCAGGCTAAGACACGGTGCCTGATTACTCTCCGCTCCGGTTTCTCCGAGAAACAATACATAATTTTTACTGTTACGTTTTTCCCGATTGATCTTTTCGATTAAAGGAGGTAGTTTTTTAAAATAAGTAGGGTAACTGTTTATTAAGATACTGCCACAATAATCCCACCAGCTTATGCCGGCTTCCCGGTATTTCTCCACCATTCTTTCCCCTTTCATGAACAGTTGCAATTCCTGCCGGAGTTTTTTACGAGCGATGTTGTGCCCTTCGAATATGTCCAACAAATCTACCGGAACCAGGGATAATTGTTCGTTCAAAAGATATTTGATATTTCCTTTCTTGTTATTCTGCGTTTTTCCTCGGGTAATTATTTTATCCAGGATCATGTAATATTTATTCATGGCTGATTTCTCTTTATGTGATACGGAATAAAGTTCGCAGTTCTTCTGTTTTATCAGCCATGAAACATATCTTTTACACTGCAAACGGCTTGCAGTCACTTTGGAAGCGTTTTATCAAATCGTAGACCTTACGCTCAGATATACCATACTGTTCAGCAAGTGTAGCCACGATATACGTCACCTTTCCGCCTGCCTGAAGTAGGCGGAAATAATCTGTATACAGATTAACATATCGGACATCTTCAAGCCGGATCCCGGATTCCAAGAGTTTTGCAAGCAACTCCCGGTTAAAGTTTAATATCTCTATCACTTTCATACAATAAAAATTTAAGTACCTTTGTAATGCCAATCATTTTAACAACAAAAAGCCAGAGTGCGACAGAGGCTATTTGCCCCCGGTCGTGCGCTCTGGCGTACTTTTGTTGTTAATAAGTGATTGGCGTTACCATTTAACAGACCGGGGGCTTTCTCTTCTCCCGATCTGTTCAGGCTAAAAAACACCCACAGCCTTAAATAACTGTGGGTATTTGGGATCATTCTTTCACTGCACGTATTGCTTCTACTTCTTTTTTCAGATTTTCCAGTTCTTTTTCAACGCTGGTCAGTTTACGAAGTGTCAATGTGAAAGACTTCCGATCATAGTCGTATTTGCAACTATCAGCTTTCGCATAATCGTAATGCTTCTCCACAAGGATATTTTCATCCTGATTGTCTGTAAACACGGACAATTCCGCTTTACCAACCAGTTCGGCTTCTATCTCTGAAAAAGAGGTTTCAACCAGTTCTAATACTAATTTTTCATTTTCAGTCTTTACTGAAAGACATTTGATGTTTTCGATTTTCATGATTATTGTTTGTTATAACTTGATTATTTTGAATTCATGACTGTAGGAAGAAGAACCGCTTATTCGAGCAAAAGTCGGGTTATTGAAGAACATATTAACTGTTACGACAGATGTACCTGACACGTCTTTGTCTGAGGCACTAATACCACCTGTTATCCTCCATGTTGCATTGTACCCGGGTTTAACCGATACTATGAAACAATAACCCGAATGCACACTTACAGCAGTACCCCCCGCATTAACAGTTTGGTCTATCAACAACGGACTGGAAGCAAGAGCAGACAATGCTGTAGTAGATCCTTCAATAGCGTATACTGCCGTGCTGCTTGCAGCAACCGCCTGCATGGCCGTGCTGCTTGCAGCAACCGATGATATTGTATCGCATGATTTCAAATCGGAATTATTGATTCCGGCGTAGGCCGCCAGACCTAATCCGACCCGATAATCCGAGCCGAAGAACATTTCACTTGATTGTTCATCAGACATAATAGAGATCATCGCCGTTTCGCTTGCAGCGACGGCGGACATCGCCGTTTCGCTTGCAGCGACGGCGGACATCGCCGTTTCGCTTGCAGCGACGGCGGACATCGCCGTTTCGCTTGCAGCGACGGCGGACATCGCCGTTTCGCTTGCAGCGACGGCGGACAT
>NZ_JAMOKT010000010.1:0-125238 GCF_023656795.1 Parabacteroides caeci | reverse complement strand
CAGCGACTGCCTGCATGGCTACGCTGCTGGCAGCGACTGCCTGCATGGCTACGCTGCTGGCAGCGACTGCCTGCATGGCTACGCTGCTGGCAGCGACTGCCTGCATGGCTACGCTGCTGGCAGCGACTGCCTGCATGGCTACGCTGCTGGCAGTTAATTCTATTGCAGAAATATATGATCCGCAGAGTGCGGTCATGGCGGCTTCAGACAAAACAAGTTCGGCCAGTAATTCTTCGTCCTCCAGAATATCCGTGACGGTCGAATAGTTTTCCGGGCCAACTCCCAAAATACCGCAAAGATATTTCGCCATCGGCATCGTACCCAGTCGGATACTGTCATACGCGCCAGGAGCGGTTTGAATGTAAGCAACTGCTTCCGGAGTTTGGGCGACCGTGATCATTGCCGTTACATCTCCTGCGATGGAAACCATGTTGAAGTAGCTGTCCGGATTAAGGCCCGTCAGATAGCAAATATACCGTGAAGAAGCCATCGCCGAACGCTTGACCTGGTTAAAAGCCGCCTCAGATATGACAACCTCGGCGGCGTGACCGGTAAAAAGATCGGTCAGGTTGTCAAAGCCGAAAGGGTTCAGGCCGGAAGCCTTTGCGATCGCCTGTGCCAAGTTCAGTTCCGAGACCGCTGTCGCCATGTAACCCACCACGACATTTTCCGCAATCGTGTCACCGGCTGCATTGAAGAGACAATAATGAAACCCCTGTTTGGTGACATTCTTCACCGATGCAAAAACAGCTGCATCCTGCGGGGTGAGAACCACATACACGTCTTCCGAAAACTCTTTCGGAAAAGTAAACGAATTCCAACCTGCACCGGTATTCGTAAGCGTACCGGCCTGCTGTTCCGGCATACGAAGCGATGATCCGAGTTGACGACAAAAGTCATCCTTCGTTCCTTTATACCCTCCATAGGTGACCAAAATGTCGTATGCGTCCTGTGCCCAAGGATGAAAGGGTAGACTCTTGTAAGGATTCTTTCCGTCACCTATCACAAAGCCGCCGGAAGGCTCTAAGACCACTCCCGGTTCACCTTCTGCGAGTATGGGATTTGCTTTTTCCCATTCCTGTATTGTTCCATTTCTCAATTGCAATTGTATAGCCATATCCTATATCTGTTTATTGATCTGTTATTTTGCCAAATGATAAAACTTGTCCGGGCGTGTATACCGAAGACGGTTTTCCCCCGTCGATCCCCGTTCCTATAGTCGGGTTTATGCCCGTGTCTTCCCATTGTTTCGTTGCGATATTATACGTCTCCCAACAACCGGTCGTTTCGCTGATCCGGGGAGACAACCCCGAACTGATCCGAGGAGGCAAGTCCTTGTACATCGATTTTCCATCCCCCATGCGGATGATACCAGTATCACTTTCCCAACAAAGCACCTTCGCCGGTATCGGTTTCGTTTCTGCCAGCCATTCGGCCAGCGTTTTTTCCATTTGCTGGTAGACGTAAACGCCACCTTTGTTTCTTGTCATTGTTATTCCTCCTTGCCTTTTAAATATCCATCTTCCAAATAAATGTAGCTTTCCGACTCATCCGAAGAAAGATCGGACGGTCCTGTAAGGATCATGTCTGTTATGAGCGATCCCGGCCCGCTTCCCATTTCTTCCCATACCGCCCCGGCCTCAGTCACTGCATAAAGTTTGAAAAGGACATATTCTTCTGAATCTTTGTCATACCATCTCGTTTCATCGCCAACGCTGTAAGCGTACTGAACGCCGTTATAGGTATAATGCGTGTCGGCCTCTGTCGGCTCATGGTCGATGTCGATCACCGCCGACCCGCTGCGTCCTTTCAGGTTGGGAGTGACGAACTCACCCTCTACCGTTGTTATCTTCAATTTATAATTATCCGGTGTATTAGCTTCCATCTCTTCCACCTTGACATCAAAGCCTCTGAGGTTCGGTGTCGTAAAAGTTCCTTTGGCATGGGTGAATGTCAGTTTGTAGACGTCCGGTGTGTTCTCTGTTTCCGTTACCTTTACCGATACACCACGGATATTGGGAGTGTCAAATTCACCCTTCGCGCTTTTGACATGCAGGACATAGCTGTCCTCTGTATTCTCCTTTTCTGTCACTTCGGCATTTATACCCAAAGCCTGTACTCCAGTATCCGTCCCTTGTACCACCCAGCGTCCGGTTTTGGAATCAATCAGAGGGCTGAGCCAGTCGAAATACTCATCCAGCGTCTTTCCTTCATTTTCCGGTAGTTCCTCCCATACTTCGTATGAAGATTTACCTTCGGCTCCCCGGAGCTTGCCCTGGTTGTCCCATTTCCATAGGCCATCCACCACAAGCCAGGCGTAATAATCGTACGGTTCCGTTTCTCCCACGGCGTACACGCCGTCGATGCCGGTTCCGTCCGGTACTTCCGTTTCGAGCTCTTCCAGGGTATCATAACGCCCGACGATCTTGAAAGACTCCCCGATATCTCCTTTTGCCTGGATGCCGGTATTGCGGTACTCGTGCGCCTCGATGTCGTATTCGAACCAGAAACCGCCCTGGGGCTTCATTGGATGCGCCGCCAGTTCAGCCCTTAACGCCTCTGCCGTGACACGTCCTTCTTCAGCCGTCCGCCGCCCGTCTTCAGCCAGAACCCTGAGGCCTTCAGCTGAAACGCGTAAGTTCTCGGCTTCCACCCTCGAGGTTTCGGTTTCCTTCCGGGCTGACTCTGAAGCCTCCCGGGAAGATTCGGCTGTTTCCCTATTCACTTCAGCGATTTTTCTCTCAGCCTCTTTTCCCGCCCGTTCTTCCTCGGCCAGGATACGGGTACTTTCGGCCAATGCCCTCTGGCTCTCAGCCGCTGCGCGGGATACTTCCGCCACTTCACGTTCCTCCTCGGCCAGAATCCTGGCGCCCTCGTTTTCTATACGTTCGGTTTCCTTCTGCACCCTCACGGCTTCAGCTTCCCGGCGCAGCCGTTCCGCTTCCTGCCGTTCGCTTTCGGCTTGATGGCGCGCAGCCTCCTGTTCTTCCCTTACCGTCTCGGCTTCATCCCGGAGGGTTTCAGCCGCCCGGCGTAAGTTTTCCGACTCTTCCCGGATACCTTCCGCCGCAAGGCGTCCTTCTTCGGAAGCGGCACGGATCTTTTCGGCTTCGTCCCGAAGGGATTCGGCAGCGGCACGTGTTTCTTCGGCCGAAGCCCTGCCCGTTTCGGCTATGACGCGCAGCCCCTCGTTTTCGGAAACCTCCCTGTCGGTTTCTTCGGCAGCACTGGCCGCCTGAAGGGCACGCTCCGTCGCTGCTTTGGCTTCAGACGTGGCAGCTTTCGCTTCAAGGGTGGCTTCCCGTGCTGCGTCCGCACTCTCCAGTACCGTTCCCGCCGCTTCAAGGGCTTCGGCTGCCGCATCGAGTGCCGCCTGCTTTACCGCCCCGACATCTTCTATGGCCGTTTCCACACGCGAGGCAGCGGTATTGGCATTATCCGCTGCCGTATTCGCGTTCATTGTAGCCTCACGGCATGCTTCGATCTGGATGTCTACGCCTTTTGTCAGGAGATCCATCGGAACCAGCACATTCTTCTCCACGCCACCCAGCCGGTACCGACCCGGCAGTGACGTAATCCCCTCGATCGTGGTTGCCATCTCCACACGGTCCACGCTCGTGCCATGCACCTTCAAATAATCCAGGAAACCCGGAAGCGCCATCGCATAGAACGCTTCCAGTTCTCGCTGGGATGTCTGGATCATTCCCATTTGAGGCCTCCTTTCTTATTCGTCAGAGAGGGCTTCGCGCACGCAACCGGGGACTTTCAGGTAGATCGTATCCACTTCATCGGTTGTCAGCGAGGCGTAAGGTTTCAGGCTCGTTATCAGATAACCACCCTTTTCGTCATAGCTCACGCTCCCGACTTCCGCGTCATCCTTTATGATCTTGCCATAAAGCGTACGGCCTGCGGCGTTTGTCACTCTCGTAAAATGGATCGAACAAACTTCGCTCACCACTTCCGGATCATAATTCACTGTCGAATTCGCTGTCTTCTTTTTCATCTTCGATTCTTTTTATGGGGTTAAACATCATTTTCCTTCTATCAGGTCCGCAACCCGGCCATAGGCTCCGGCCGAATAGGCTTCCGCACTCACTTCCTTTAAGAAGTTGGCCTCCTCGACGGTCAGTTCCACCGCATCGGGGCACTCCGAGATACGGAGGCTCAGCAGGTAAGCCATGTACTTCTTATCCGGTGGTACTATCCCGCCGCCAAGCGTACTGAGATTGAAAAGTGTCAGGCAAAGCTCCTCGGCCATGTTACTTACTTTTTCGGGATTCTTTCCCGGGATCCCGTTTCCAAAACAGTCGGTAAACTCTCGATTGAAATTCACTGTCATAATGTTATCGTTTTTTAGGTTTAATATATCCCGTTACAATGCCGTTTTTTATCCGGAACAGTACACGATCCTGTTGATACGTCATTCCGGCCATTCTGCTTTTCGTTTGTTTTGATATTTCTTTCATTGTATCATAAATTTTATTATTATTCACCCCAATAGCCTGTAATAATACCGCTTTCCACAATCAGACGAATCTTGTCCAGGTCCGGACTGCCGACCGTCTTGTTCCAGTCGACTCCTTTATGGTAGGTGTAAGTACCGTTCGAATTACGTGAGGTTATTACACGATATTCCATTGATGCACATGCGTCGCTGATAAGGCCATTTGACGTGTCACGCACGTCCACCGGACCGACAAAGTAACCTGCGTATGTCATGCCACTTGCCGGATAGGTCTGTGTCCCTGTCGATCCGTATATCGCAGCACCTCCCATGTTCGAGCCGACCGCTTTTACCCCGAACCGGCCCATCGTGGCTGCATTGAACGCGACATCCACGACACCTTCCGTATCGGTCTGCGATACGCCAAGTTTTAGTGACCGGGAATCGTTTGCGAAATAATCACGGCTTTTCCAGTATAAACGGCCGCCATCGACCGTAAAACCACCAATATGCGTTGTACCGTCCGCTTCCACCCTGAAAGAATTATTGATCGTCGTCACACCGTTCAGATTAATCTTACTGGCGTCGATCACAACCGATTCACTTGATTGGTTGATGGCCGATATTACGCCGTCCTTCTCCACACGGAGACTGATCTGGGTGGTATGCACGTCAATCTTTGCCTCGGCACTTGATACACGTCCATCAAGGGCATTCACCGTTGATTTTGTCGCATATATCTGACTCGCGTAGGCCGTCGTCACAATCCCGCTCGCACTCGTTGGATTACCGTAAGCGTCGAAGTTCGCAACCACCGTGGAGATCTTATTTTTATTTTGCAGGATGTAGCTCGCAGAATCCTGTATGTTCGTCACGTCTTCCCACGTGTTCGAATTGTCATAACCTATATATCGGTAGGTATGACCGTCGGAGGTGTTGTGCCAGGTACTCCCTACATATTTGTATTCCTGTCCGCTCGGCCAGGAGTTCCAGGGATTGTTCGCCTGATTGTAAACCTTTGCATCCCCGGCCGAGGCTGCGATCCCGGCAACCACTTCGATACGTGCCCGGGCCGCGTCCAAATCCCCCGACACTTCCGTAACAGCGGTACTAATCGAATCCGTTTTTACTTCTAATTGCGATATTTTTGCCGTATTCTCCGTCGTCTGTTCGGCATAGATCCGGATTTGTTCCTTTGCCGCATCCAGATCGATACCGATTTCCGTTACCGTTCCCTTCAGATTATCGATGTTCGTACCCAGTAGCCGGATATTACTGTCGGTCTGAATGAATTTTGTCGAAGTTTCTTTCTTATAATCTTCCAGCGGACGGTCCGTAAGGGAAAGGATGGCAATATACATCTCGCCGGTATAACCCAGCACAAAATCACCCGTGCCGTCCCACGTGCCGCTCCACTGGAGTGTCTGCCAATCGAGTGAGCCTGTTACGGCGACCGTCTGATATGCCAAAGCCCCCTCTTCACTTGCTGCATCCGGAAAACCGACCTCGAGACTGCCATCCGTTTTGGCCAGGAATTTTATCGTCAGATAAAGCGTATCTTTTACGTCTACGTATTCTTCGGTCATGTTGTTAGGCGTTGGCGGGACAAACTCCTTGTGCGTCCCCGGCTGCCGGATATGGGCGTTCTGCTGGCGGATACCGCTGTCATAAAGATGCAGCATGTTACGGCCTTCGTATTCCTCAATGGAAGCCGTTTTTCCTGTAAGGGTATAGATAGCGCCGTTCATTAACATTGCCTCGCCGTTTTGCATCAGGATCTCCGCCTCATTTTCCGCTTGCCAGTATTCCATCGATTCCGAAAAGGTGGCATTCTTCAGGTAATTCTCCTCTTCCGTAATATCGTACCTTACACGCTGGTACTGGGTCGCAAACATAGACTTTAGCATTTCGATCTTCGCGTCCAGGTTTTCGCCCGTACGGCGAAGGCGGATATCACCTACCGCATAAAGGTTCGTCAGCAGTTCGCCGAAGCCTTCCAACCACCCGAAAAGATGGTGGTAAATGCCTTTCATATTTCCCAGCCTTCCCTTCAACGAATTATCCGGATCCGTCTTCAGACCGTAGACAATATCCATATAAGGCGTCGCCGTCCCGACCGTAATGATCTGGATGATACCCTTGCGGTCGGCATCCGTCGCATTATCCACACGGGTAAACGTATCGCCTTTCGTGATAAGTTCGGCAGCCGGCCTTCCATCGGCTGATACGAAGTTCTGGAACGTCACCCAGTCCAGACGGTCCTCGCCGTCTTCCTGATTTCCGATACCGCCGGCCGTTATAATAAGTTCATAATGTTTCGTCACATAGTGGTCGTTCTCTTCCGACGGCATCCCGTTGTATTGCTGGACCATGATATAATCGTCCTTCCTGAAAGGGTTGTAATACCGGCCCCCGTTCGTATCAAAATAAACCCGGCCGGTCGCCGCGTCATAATGGTCCACTTCCATCATGCCGGCAAACACCCGGTTGTCGTTCTCACCCAAAAGCTGGGAGATCACCATCGTAAAAACACGAAGCGTACCGCGAACGATCACTTCGTCGAACTCCGCCGTGTATTTCGTCTCCGGAATGCCGAGCGCATTCAGAACTTCCTTTTTGAAGATGCTCCAGCCTTTGCCGTCCAAGAACCCCGATATAAACTCCTCACTCGACAGGTTGCCACGGAACTCAGCCGCTCCGTTTACCTGTAATTCCTGAAGGATCGCACGAAGGCGGGTGATAAGCCCTGCAAGTTCCGCATTACCCTCCTTATCGATACGGCCACCTGAAAGCCCTTCACTGAACTTTCCGAATTCCGCACCGGCAAGGAACTTGATCAGCCCCCTGGCTTCGTCCGGACCAAGACGTGAAAGCGCCAGCATGGCGATCTGCTTTAAGGTCATCTTAAACGAGGCCACATTGTAGTCGCTCGCCGGGGTGTTCTCCCAGGAGCGAACGATGGCCATTGCACCTGCGCCGCCGCTACCACCGGTCTTCACATAATTCCTGACATCGGCGATATCACCCGACATTTTCTCCAGGACACCTGTCGAAAGTGCGTCGCTGATCTCGATATCCATCGATGTGGGCAGCGTGACTTTCCGGGTGATCTTCGTGATACGGCTCCGGCGGTAACCGGTCTCGGGGAAATACTCCGGGCTAAGGAGCTTTACACGCCGGCCTATATAAAGGTCTACGGCATTTTCCTCCATCCACACATGGTCTGTCGGGGATTTATAGACGGAAACATCGATACCGTTCTTTTCGTTATAGGCGTCGACAGCCTCTTTTAATTCTTTTTCGGCTGGCGGGTAATATTCGTCCGGCATC
Source organism: Parabacteroides caeci (assembly GCF_023656795.1). Lineage (NCBI taxonomy): Bacteria > Pseudomonadati > Bacteroidota > Bacteroidia > Bacteroidales > Tannerellaceae > Parabacteroides > Parabacteroides caeci. The sequence continues at coordinate 117,464 of NZ_JAMOKT010000010.1, read as the reverse complement.
GACAGGTTCCAAAGGATGTATTTATCGCCCACCTTCGGGACAAGTTCACCGCCGGGAACCTGCATGTTATTCCCGTACGGCCAAATGGTGATGATCTCGAACTCGCGCGTATCGCTATCGAAGTTCACTTCGAAATAATGATCATCGCCTATACCGAGTCCGGAAAGCTCACTGCCTTCCTGAAAGGAGACGCGTTTTACTTCATTCGCTATCTCATAATCGTTCGGGTCGAAGTCCATAGCGTCGTCCTTGAAATAATAAATCGTGTAAGGATTGCCCTCTTCGTCCGTCACTTCTTCTTGCCTTACGGCGCTTACCGTTCCGATCCTTCGGGGATAGATACCGGCGAAAGCGTCTTTTTCATAGTGGTGGATGATGCCGTACTTTTCCGTATTCACATCCACGTATCTTGCGCCGCCGGGCAATTGCAGACGGCTGTGGCCATAGCGCGAAGGATCAATGTTACGGTCGCTGCCGACAGGAAAAAGACGGGTGTAGACTTTCACGCCGTCAGCCGTGTCCTTCTCGATCTCCAGAAGGCCTTCTCCATAACCCAGCGTAATTTCCTCCCCATATTCGCAGCGTGTAAGGTTTACCGTCGTGCCGTCCGTCCACCATTCGGCTCCGACCTTTCCCGCGATCTCCTTCAACCCCTCGTCACAGTATTTACCCTCGTAATCGATGACAATATTATCCGAACCGTCCACCTGGCCCACTTTCCAGTCGGTCGTACCGAAACCTTCGTTGATGGATTTCACGATAAGCTCCACATGTTCCGACGGTGGGGCGGTCAACGTAAATGTCGGGTTCGCGTCACCATCCGTCGTGTCGAGCACCAGGAAACGACCGACCAGGCTCTGAAGACCGTAGAACTTCACGTCGTAGCTCCATTCCTGGGTATTTCTTTCATGTGGCAGGTACCGCTCCGTAAGCCAGTAGCGGTGCCACATGAAGTCCACATAATCGCCGACCTCCAACGCCACATACTCATACAGCGTAAAGGAAAGCGTAAGAATGTTGTCCGACTGGATGCCGGAAACTTCCGTCGAACTTTCATCCGGGGAAAGCTCAAATTTTTTCTGCCCTATCCTGTTGTATACTGTAAGTAGCATATATATCGTTCTTTTTTCGGTGTTTGAATACTTTTTGAATATCGTTCAAATGCCGTTTAAATAACCGGGACCGGCTCCCGGAACTTCACCTTGAAGCGGCTTGCCTGTACGCTGTCCCGCCAAAGCGACGTAAGGGGTTTAAAGCCGCTGCTTTCTTTATAATAAACTTTTTGCCTCAGGTCCAGCTGCGGATAATATAGCGTCAGCCAGCCGTCTTCACCTTGCTTTAGAAAGGCAATGAAACTGCGGTATTTTGAGAACCATTCCGACCGGCTCGAAGCATAAAGGGCAAACGTCAGCGTCATGTCCCGGGCCTCGTTTGTCACCGTGAGCTTTTCTGAATATTTCTCGCCGTCCCTCTCACGGATATCCACTGCCGTATGGCTTTTCACCTTTGAAGGGGTAAGGATCGCCGTCTGGTTTTCCCGCCCGCCTTCCTTTTCTTCCGTAAGGAACACGCCATACTCTTTCCACACGTCAATGCCGTTTATAAAAAACAGCCCGCCTATTATGTCATCCATTCCTGCCATTGTCATAATGTTTAATCCCGTACCCTTATCCCGTCACGGTGCAGTTTGTTACAACTCTCCAATATCTTTAAATTGGTTTCCCTGATAATTCCGGTATATTCCTCGATCTTTACCAGGTAACCTTCTGCCTTGTCCATCTTTCCCGATATGTCTTCCACGCCGCTGTCGATACTTGACCAGTGCATCGCCCCGCTCACGAACAGCCCCTCCAGCTTTGTCCCCTGGTCCTGCGTCATGGCCGTAAAGGTCCCGGCCTTACCGCTTTGTGTTACCCCGCCTTTGCTTTCTTCTATTCCGGCAGATGCGAACATGGCATCTTTCTTTTCCGCCGCTTCCCGGAAGATTTCCTCGTAACGGCCACGAAGTTCGTCGGCTTCCTCACGTGAAAGGATACCATCCGACATAAACTCGGCAAACAATTCCTGCCACTTTTTCAGTTCCTCTGAGTAGGTTCCGTCCACGATGGACTTCAGAATCGCGTTTTGCATGAATTCGTCCACACTCGCGATCACATCTTTCGAATCCGTCTCAAAATCCTTCAGGAGCTCCTTCATGCCGCTTTTTATGTTGTCGAACGATGTGTCCGTTATCGCATCCTGCCACTGCTCCTGAAGCTCGATCAAGGTGTTCGCGTCCGATATATATTCGTCCAGGTATTCACCCTGGTCATATTTGCCACTGTTAATTTTCTCCCAGATATCCGGCAGTTCCTGGAGCCGGGCAAGATCCTCGGGAGAAAGCGTCCAAAGGTCTGAGACCGTGTTAAGGTCCTTGCCTATGTAATCGGAAGCCTTCTGCCAGTCGCTCCGGCTGAAAGCCTTGTCGATATAATAGTTGTTGGAATGGTGAGCACTCCAATAACCCATTTTTGCCTCCAGCATTTGGCGGTCGTTTTCGATCTTTTCCTTTTGTTTCTGGTATACGTCGTTATAATAAGCGGTAGATTCGGCTCCTCCGCTCTCTTCCATACGCTGGGTCAATTTTTCGATCGCCGTTGTGAGATACCGGTTTGATGTTGTCAGACGTTCCACCAGACTGTTCACCTCGTCGGCGTTTCCATGCGAAGAAAACAGTCCGAAGGTCAGGGCGTCCAGGACACCGCCGACACCCGATACGACCGAGGAGAACACCGTTTTTACAAGGCTCCCCGATAGAACATCGCTGATAATTCCGTCCACTGCGCCCAGTACCGAATCGATCAGGCTGCCTACAAGGTTGCTAAGGCCATCCTTTAGTATGTCAATGATCGACAGGATCCAGCCGATAATCGGCACGCTCTCCAGGCTGTCGGCCAATTCTCCGAATGTTCCGCCCAATCCCTGTCCTGCCTGGATCAGGCCGTCGTAGGCACTTTTAAGTCCGCCAGAGGAAAGTTTCTGCAATCCTTCCGTCACATCCTGCATGCTCGCGCTGAGATTCGTCGCCGTCTCACTTACCACCCTCTGGCTTTCTTTTACCTTCGCTTCACCCGCCCGGACAGATGACGATGCGGCCTCGGCGTTCATCTGGGCCGTTTCGAGCGCAGTTTCAGCAGCCGTCTTCTCTTCTTCCGTCCCGCTTCGAAGAGTTTCCTCGTAATCCTTCTGCGCTCGGCGGAGATTTTCCAGGGCTTCACGCTCTACTTCCCTGGCTTCTTCGACTTCACGCATTGACTGGCGGTAGGAATCCACATCCTTTCCCAACTTTTTAAAATCCAGACTGCCATTCGTGCCGAGCGCCTTTTTCATCTGCATGATGGCACCCGTTACCGCTTCCTGATCCTTCGCACCGGCATTTTTAAAGTCTGCCGTGCGGGTATATTTTTCCGCTTTTTCAAGCGTGTCACGTATTACATCACGGAACATGCCGCCAAAACCACCGAAGACCGTCGTCCAGTCGATATCCTGACGGATGGCCTCCGCTTCCAGTGAAGCCAGCTTTACGGACTGTTCCTTTTCGAGGCGCTTTACTTCATTTGGCCTACCGGCCTCTTCCGCCTTCCGGATCTTTTCGGCATACTCCGTGGCGATGGCCAGCCGGCGCTCCTGGTAAGTGCCGTATTCTTTCAGGTAGTCGTTAAGGGCGTCACGTTCGGAGCGAAACTCATCCAAAGTGATATTCTCCAGCGCCTTGTCACGGCTGTCGGCAGCATTCTGATAAAGGGCGGCAAGTTCCCTCAATACCTTTTCGGGTACGTCGTAGAACTTTTCCTGTAACTTGTGGAGCGTTTCACCCTCGCTGCTTTCTGCGTCGACCTTAATGACAAGTCCTTTTTTATCAGCCGAAAGAATATCTTCCGCGCCGTTTAAGACCGTATCGATATACTCCTCCAGTTCCCCCGGTGAAAGGACGGTCCCATCCGGCAGGATCGGCGTTACGAGTATCTCGTGGGAACTACCACCTGCATCCTCCACGCCGTAACTGCTGCTAAAGACCGTCGCGATCCCTTCACCCGCATCTTCCCAGCCTTTTTCCACAAGGCGCGCCGCATCGACCAGCGGACGGGCCAATACATCCACGTTGCCACCGCCGAATGCCTTCAGCATTTTGCCGGCTGTGCCTTCCCGGTCATAGAGCGAAAGAAGTTCCTTTTCTTTTCGCTTGACGGCGTCTATTTCATTATCGTACTCAAGGAGCACCTCCTTTCGTTTCTTCTCGGCCGATTCCTTTTGCAGGGCCAGGAGCGAAGCCCGGTTCTCCGCCTGGATGGAACGCAGCTTCTCCCAGCGCTCTTTTTCCGCCTGTAATTCTTTTTCGGCCTCCTTTGTTTTGTCTTCCGGCTTTACATGGCCGCCGATACTGTTTTCCCGTCCGATGGCATTATATTCCTCCTGTGCCTTGCGGGCTTCGGCAAGGTATTCATCTACCTTTGCCTTTGCAGCATTAACCTTTGCTGCCTGGTTCTTCAGGTTCTCCTCGTCTATGAGGCGGTCCATTTCTTTCGGGGTCATTCCCGTATTCACGGCTCCCAGTTTTGCGAAAAAGCGGTATACGCCGCCGTGGCTGCCTTCGACGTCTTCCGGTTTCATCGCCTTGAGGCGGTTCACCTCCTCGTCGGCTTCGGCCGCCTTATTAACGAGGCTCTGGACCTTTGCCTGCAAGAAAAGCATCTCGATATACTTCTCGCCTTTTTCCTGCAATACGTCGTACCACTCGGAAAGTGTCGTATAATAACCGAAGCTCTCGCCGTATTTTTGGTTAAGCTCTGCAACCTTTGCTTTCTCCTCTTCCTTCGTGCCGGTAAATTCCTTCAGGTTTTTCAGCGTGCTTTCGATCTCGAAGCGGCTTTTTATCATTTCGGCCCGGCCGTCCTTTTCGATCTCCACCCTTTCGCGCAGTTTCTCCGCCGCCTTTTCCTGGGCCGAAGAATAACGGTCCCAGAGGTAAATAAGGCCGCTCACGGCAACCGATAGCCCCAGCGTTAAGGTTCCCATCAGTGCCTTTGCCGCCACATTCGATATTCCAAGCGCGGCCGAAAGACGGGTGGTGGCCGTAGTAAGAAGGTTTTTCATTTTTACGACCGTCACAAGGCGGAACGCCGAATCCTTGTTCAGGGTGTTGAATACCTGCTGGAGCCCCATCGTGACCGCCATCACGCTCTGAAGCCGTGTCTGGATCTTTTGCAGGTTCTCGTTCTCCGAGGCAAAAAGCGACAGGGCACCGGTCGCCGTCGTCAGTATACCGGCAAGTCCGCTCATACCCGACATGAATCCCTGGAGGTTGGCATCGTCGTTCGAAAGGATCCGCGTCTGGGTATTCAAATCCTGGAGCGTGTCCGACAGGTTCGCTGCTTCCGCTGCCATTTTCCGGTACTCTTCGGTGTTCTGCTGACCACTGAGGCGCATGCGGGCCATCGCATCCTGCATTTCACGAAGTTGCATCGTAAGGCGCTTTGAACTATCTTTCGTACGGTCATACTCCCTCTGGAGCTCGGAAAGGATCGCTTTTTCCTCTTCAAGAGCCTTTCGGGCGGCGTTCAAATCCCTTGCAGCCTCTATTTTAGGACCACCGGCCCCGGCTTTTTTGTAGGCTTTCTCCAGGGCCTTCACATCCGACTCTACTTGCTTGACTACCGCTTTCTGCTCACGGAGGCGTTCTTTCAGGTTGACCGTCGTGCCTCCGGCAGAACGCTGGGAAGAGGAGAGGGCATCGTATTCCTGTTTCAACTTCCGGACAGAGGCTTCCGCCGCCGCATGCTCCTTTTCGAGTGCCAGGAGCGAGGAACGTTCCTCGTCCAGCACCTTACGGCAGGCGGCGACATCGAGCGCCAGTTCCTTCTGGGCCGTACCGGGTTTCATGCCGGTAAGGGCCGATTCCATACGGCGAAGGTCGGACTCTATCCCGGATATGACGCCTTTCTGGTCCGTGATCTTACGCCCGATATCGTCAGCGGCCTTCACGGCCTTTTGCTGCAAGATGTCGACCGCCAGACCGGCCTTGTCAAGGGAACCCGTCAGGTTGTCCTTCATCAGAAATTCGATCTCTACTGGTTTCATCGCCTCTTTATACTTCTAAATTGCTTTGAAAAAATGATACGATACCGTCAGCCTCCGCCCGGGCGGCTTCCTTGTTTACCATTTCAGGCTTGTCAGCCGCATTCCCGCTTTTTTCCGGTGTTTCTTCCCCCCGGCGCCTTACATAGCGCGGGGCATCCGAGAGCATCATGATAAGCGTCTGGTAATTGACTCTCTTTAGTATATATTCCACGCTCCAGCCCGTGGCCGAAGCCACTTGCCAGATAAATCCGAAGGGGCTATGGGACGGTTCGTACTCAGTCCTTAACTCCCCTTCCTTTTTTGGCTCAGTCTCAGCTTCATCGGGTTCATCCGCTCGGCCGATCTGATAATATTCGTAAAACGGTCCGTCCCCATCAGGCGGTAGAACGTCCGGTAAGCGCCCATGAGGTAACGTTCTTCTACCAGTTCGCGCAGTAGCCATGCGATCACTTTGGGAAGAACACGTCTCGATACGGCCCCCCGGGCAATCGTATAGGCCAGCATGAGCGAGACTTCTGCACCATGATCCACCATGAAGCGCATGTTCTCTTCCGGCGTATAGCTTTCCATCTCATGGCTCGTAACACCGATACCCAAACATATACGCATCAACCTTATAGCCCCGTTCATTCTCGGACGACGAAGCGTGACGCGTAATCTGAGCGGTTTACGGCGGAAAGGAAGGCTCCATTCTTTTATGGGTATGGAGACGCCGACGTCAAGCAACGCGTCAGCAGCCTCCTTCTGGACCTCACGGATCGCAGCCTCGTCCATACGTTATTCGCCCTCTCCGGTCGGATTCGTAATGCTGTACGGGGAAGAACCGTCCGTGGGCTTGTTCACCTTCAGCTGACATTCGATCTTCGATACTTCGGTCAGCGTCAGCTTGCCGGCCAGGTTGGCTGCGATCGTCCCGTTCGGGATGGTCATCCGTTGGCCTGAAACGAAGTCGACCGTCCACTTGCCGGATTTTTGCACCAGTTCCGTCGGGGCGTTCCATCCTGTCGGGGCATCTTCGCCGCCTACCAGCGTGCCGCCCATTACGGCATGGATGTTCTTATAGTTGAGTTGGATCAAATTGAACGTCGGCGCTATCTGACCGTTCTTCTGGAGCAGTGTCAGTACCGGCGCGTCCGGAACCTGTTCGGCCTCTATGTCCACGCTTTCGGGTTTCGTGCCGCCCCAATCCCACGATCCTTTCTCGATCCAGCCGATTATGAAGTCTTCGAACTTCACGACCGCTATGCCATAAATGAAATTTTCGTTCATTGTTTTCGTCTTTTTATGATGATTGTTACTATGCCGGCCGCAAAGCCGGCGATAAATGATATGATCCCCGTTTTAACGGGGTTTGTTCCCTGTTTGACCTCCCTAAGAAGGGTTTCTTCCTTCTTCCGGTTTTCGTTCTTCACACGTGCCAATTCTGCCTCATACCACCAGACAAGACGCTGGAGGCTGTCACATGAAGCCTCGACGACGATCGAGTCGCCCTCACGCCTTACTTCCACATCGGCCCGCCCGTTCCTCTTATGGAACGAGGACGAGGGGGGAAGGTCAAGGAGGCTTGCCGTCGGGATCGTCAGTGTCACCTCCTCCTTCGCAACCGGCATCGTCATCATACCCCGGATTACGGATGCGAGGCTGTCCCCTGTAAGGATGGTTTCCATCCGGCTCTCCCCTGTACTTTTTCGTACGTGACAGCTCTGGACGCAGAGGACAAGAAGGCCAATGGCGGCAAGTAGCCGCACGGTGGACGACATTCTCCAAAAGGCCGATACGGGAGTATAACTTTTCGTTGTCATTCCTCAGTTCTATTAGCGTACCGCGCATGTCCTCGTACATGGCCTTGTAGGTGTCATGCACCTCTTTGGCCGTACGGGCTTTGCGCAGGGTGCGGTTTACGAGCCATCCCACGCCGCCGCCCAAAAGGCCGCTCGTTACAAGCAGTTGGAATATTTCCGCCCAGTCTCCGCTCATCATGGTTTGGCTCGTTTTACCTGTCTGTTACACTTTAGCTTTACTTTTACGGCAGAAAAGGCCGATAACCCATTCGATGAGCCCCGTATCTGCGATACCGTTCGCAGCAAGGCCACTACCGAGCCCATACAGGAGTGCGATATACCACTCGATCCCATCCAGGAATCCCAAATGTTGCCACCAGCCGAACATCGTAATACCGATGCCGACCACCCAGGAAACGATCTGTGTCACGCCCCCCGACATGCTGGGGAAAAAGCCTTTTACGATTTCTACTATGAGTGGGATCACGGCCACGATCGCAGAGAGGGAAAGGAATACGGCATCGTAATCCCCGGTGGTTTCCACTGCGGCTTCCGGCGCTGTCAGTGCCAATACCGGAAGGCTTACCATAAACGATAACATCATCCCCAAAAGGGACAGGATAAATTTCTGTTTCATGTTGTTTTTGTTGTTTTACTGGTTAATACCTATTTCTTTAAGCCATTTCTCTACGTCGAAGCTGGGGCAGGCTTTTGCCGCCAAAAAGTTATGCCCGACAATCCGGACAGAAGGGAAACGCCGGTGGAAGTCCTTAACGTAACGCTCCAGGGATTTCCGTTGCCAGGGGGTACGGGTGTCTTTCGGAGTTTTGCCATCCCGGGCCACTCCACCGACATATACGATATGGCGGCTTACGCTGTTGTAACCGGCGGCCCCGTTTGTCACCTCCCACGGATCCACATGCCCATCCTCGTTGTTTTCGACCAGACGTTCCACGCCACCGTTCAGATGGAAGAGGTCCGTATAACCGACCTGCTTCCAGCCGCGACCGCCTTTCGATACAGGAGCCGTATGCCAAGAGCGTATTTCGTCTGAACTGACCTCACGCCCTTCCGGCGTCGCGGTACAGTGGATGACGAGATATTTCAAGGTCGCCATTATGCACCACCTCCTTCGTCTTCTTTGTCACTGGCTGCCTGCGTAAGGCCAATCTCCAGCGTCTTCGTCTTGTCCGCATCGAGCGCAACGAGAAGCGTGCCCGCCTTTTCCGCACCGGTAGTATTGATTTCAGCCGTTACCTTCAGGCCATCCTCCGTTCCGACAGCCGTAAAACCTGCCGGGATTCGTACCACGCTGTAATCACCCGATGCGGTAATCACGATTTCCTTGCTTTCACCGGCGGCCTTGAATGATAGCTCGGTAACATCTGCCGTCAAGACCTTTTCTACAGGGCGGAAAACCGGATCCTCACGGCTGTCCAGCACGACGAACTCCTCGCCGAAAGCGATGTTCGTATCGGCCTTCATCAGGAGCTTGAAGAAATACAGTTCGCTCGCTGCCGACCACTTGTCGATCTGGATCACATCCTCGTCGTCCTGGAGGTTCACGGCTGCAAACAGGTTACCGTCCACGCCCATTGAGCAGATTGTCGCAACGATAAGACCGTCAGGCCAAGAGTTCAGCGTCTCGATAGTGATACCTTTGTAGCGTTTCTTGTTGACATCCGTTTCTGAAGCGTTCTTGTTTTCCCGTTCGGTCAGTTCATCGTCATACTTGTCAAAGTCATCGATACTCATCAGGATGCGGAGATTCGGGTTTTCACGCAGCGCCTTCGGAATAGCCTTGCGGACAGCTTTCAGCTTCCCCAGCATGGAGGGGTCTTCGGAGCTTGCCACAATAAGATCAGTATCCTTTGCGGCCTGCGTTAAGATTCCGTTAAAAAGATGGTCATTATCGCTGCCGAACTCGCCGTTGATGTAATGCCAGCCCAGTTCGAACTTCACGCTCTTAATCAGCTCTTCCAGAAGTGCGTTCTGCGCTTCTGGAGGAAGTTCGGCGAACACCAGGTTGCCTTTGGGCTGCCACTTGCGCCAAACATGCTCGAAGGCACGCGGGTTGAAAACGGTAAAGGCCATAAAGTCTTCCGGATCCAGCGATTTCTCCGAGTAATTAAAATTACCCTGTGAATCCTCTAACTGTGGATTCTCCTTACGTTTTTGCAACATCTTGCCGGTCTTGATACGCGGCAGGCTGATTTTCTTTTCCACGCCGGGAATGACCATGATAAGACCTTTTTCGACCAGGTCGTTCCCCGTGGAGGCAAGTACCAGGAGCTTCTCCAGTACCTCGCCGTTGTAATTCGTGTTCCTTACTACTATTGCCATATTTCTCAGGATTTATTTACGGTTCAAACCTTCTTTGATTTCGCGCATGCGCTGGTTCCACGGACTTTCCCCATCCGGATCACGGCGGATGTCAGTCATTACGCGGCGTTTGGGTCTAAGACGCTGGAGCGCCTTTTCGCCGTTTTCACGGTCCTTGTCCAGGAGGTTCTTGTAGATCGGGCGGCTTTCGGCATCGATACGGCCGTCACCCTCGGCATCGTCCAGCAGCTTTTCCTTCGCAGCCTCGTCGTCGGCTGCCGCTTTGTCACGGAACGTCTTCAGTTCCCCTTGCGCTGCTTGAAGATCCTTTTCGAGTCCCGGAACCTTTCCGGCCTCCGTTTCCAGGCTGTCGATCTCGCGCATCAGGTCATCGTCCGTGGCGCAATTCTTAAAGCGGGGACGTTTCCTTAGTTCGTCTAAATTCATGTTCGTCTTGTTTTGTGGCTTTGTGAGCCGGTTAGTAAATATTTTGTAGGCCTCTTCCGGGGTGCTGTCTTCCGGAACAGGGTCCGCATCATAAATGCCGTCGATAAATCCAAGGGCAAGCGCTTCCTCGGCACGAAGCCAATGGTCCTCGCCGTCGAAATAGGCCGAGCGGATCTCTTCCGCCGTCCGTCCGGTCTTTTCGGCATACATCTCGGCCAGCGTCGCCTCCAGCGATTCGATCTCCTCTATGCAGCGACGCATTTCGTCTTTATTGCCATAGCAGCCGCCCATTACGCTATGCAGCATCAGCCGGGCGTAACGGCTCATCAAAACCTTGCGCCCGCAAAGGGCGATCACCGAGGCCATGCTGGCTGCAATGCCGTCCACCCAGATTGTAATGTCGGCTTTGCTGCCCCGAAGGGCGTTAAAGATCGCGATGCCGGTATAAACATCGCCGCCGTCGCTGTTGATACGGACGTCGATTTTTCCGCCATCCCGTTCTGCTTCCATCAGCTCACGGGCTATGTCGCCGCTACGTACTGCCTCCCGCTCGCCGATATCGCCGTAAAGCAGGATGCTGCAAGTGCCGTCTGTCTTTATCATGTTAAAAAATTTGCTCATGTCCGTTTTGTTTATGTTTCCCCGGCAAAGGCTCCGGGGCCGGTTCTGGCTGCGAAATAGGTTGATTTCCGCCGCTTTGCAAAATCGGGATTTTATCATACAACTTTACAGCCGCATCATGCCGCCATAAAACGGTATCATGCGGACGCAATTTTTTTCACCCTCTTTTATATGCCATTTTTGCCGGCAAAACGGAGGCACAAAATATGACGGAACTGACTCAGGCCCAAAAAAAGGAATGGGCGAAAACTCTTTATCTGAAGGACAACCTCACGCAGGCCGAGATCGCCGAGCGTGTCGGGGTCTCACGTCCCACCGTGAACGGGTGGATCAACAAAGGGAAATGGGAGGCCATGAAAACGGGGCTTACCATTACCCGCGAACAGCAAGTAGCCAACCTCTACCGGCAGGTGGCGGAAATCAACAAGGCCATACTCGAAAGGCCGGAAGGCGAACGCTTCGCCACGACTAAGGAAGCCGATATCCTGGGGAAGCTGTCGGCCGCCATCAAGCAAATGGAAACCGATGCCGGCATTGCGGACATCATAAGCGTACTCACACAGTTTATCGACTGGCTCCGTCCTGTCGATCTTGACAAGGCCAAAGAGATAACGCGTCTTGCGGACGCATTCATAAAGGACCGCCTATGAAGTACATCGATAAAACGGCGCTCCTCGAGTGGGAAAAGTACAAAGAGAATATCGCACGGTCGACACCGGTCGACCGCCAGATGACGCATGCCGAAAGGGAGAAGCACCGGATGTATCTCGAGGCGCACCCGTTGGAGTGGATCAAGTTCTTTTATCCGGGATATGCAAAGTACGAATTCGCCCCTTTCCAAAAGAAAGCCATACGGCGGATCCTCTCGCATGACGAATGGTTCGAGGTGCTCTCCTGGTCGCGTGAGCTGGCCAAGAGTACCATCACGATGTTTATCGTCTCTTTCCTTACGCTTACAGGGAAAAAACGGAACGTGCTGCTGACATCCAATAGCAAGGATAACGCCGTACGCCTTCTGGCGCCTTACAGGGCGAACCTCGAAGCGAACGGGCGGATCATCGCCTATTACGGACGGCAGGAGTCCGTCGGAAGCTGGAAGGAAGACGAGTTCATCACCCGTAGCGGTGTGGCTTTTCGGGCCATCGGGGCCGAACAAAGCCCCAGAGGATCCCGGAACGAAGACATCCGGCCCGACGTCCAGCTTATCGACGACTTCGACACGGACAAGGATTGCAATAATCCCGACATCATAGACAAAAGATGGGATTGGTGGGAAAAGTCGCTGTATCCGACACGCTCCATTTCCGAACCTACGCTGATCATCTTCTGCGGTAACATCATCGCAAGGGATTGCTGCATCACACGCGCCGGTGAAATGGCAGACCATTGGGACATCGTAAACATACGTGACAAAGACGGACGATCTACATGGCCCCAAAAGAACACTGAGGAACATATCGACCGCGTGCTCTCCAAAATCACCCGCAAAGCGGCACAGGGGGAATATTTCAACAATCCCGTGACGGAAGGCGAGGTATTCAAGACCATCACCTATGGCAAGGTTCCGCCGCTCAGGCGTTTCCGTTTCCTCGTAATCTATGGCGACCCGGCTCCGGGCGAAGGCCGGGGGAAGAAAGGGAAGTCGTTCAAGACCGTATCACTGCTGGGGAAACTCTCCGGACGGCTCTATGTCATCAAGACATTCCTTGATAAGGCACTCAATTCGGAGTTCATAGAATGGTATGTCAAACTGCTTGAATACGTGGATGGACGGACGAACGTGTACTGCTACATGGAGAACAACAAGCTACAGGACCCCTTCTTCCAGCAGGTTTTCCAGCCTATCGTACGGCGGATCCGGCGCACACGCAAAATATCGCTCTATATCACCGGCGACGAGGACAAAAAGACCGACAAGGCAACCCGTATCGAATCCAACCTCGAGCCGCTCAACCGGGAAGGAAACCTCATACTGAACGAGGCAGAGAAGGACAACCCGCACATGAAGGAACTGGAGGACCAGTTCAAGCTCTTTACCACGCGGCTCAAATATCCGGCCGACGGGCCTGACGCTGTGGAAGGGGGAAACCGGATCATCGACCGCAAGGCAAGGGACGTGGACCCGCCGGCTGTCGTTTCACGCAGGGCCGTACGGAGGGCCAATAAATACAGGGTATAAACTTTAAAATATTTTTATCATGAGCCAATTTATCACGCTTGAAGACTATAACGCAAGCATACACCAGGAAATTCTCGACGCGCTCGTCAGACAGGACGAAACCGTCATCGAGATATGCGAGGACAGGGCTGTTGCACAAATGAGGAGCTACCTTTCCCGCCGATACGACTGCGACCGCATATTCGCCGCCAGGGGCGAAAAACGGCACCAGCTCATCCTTATGATGGCGCTTGATATCGCCATTTACCATATTTGTTCCATACATAACCCCAATACCCTCAAAGGCATCCGCAAGGACCGTTACGATGCGGCCAGGGAATGGATGAAGGCAGTGGCCGCCGAAGAAATATCCATTGACGGGGCTCCGCCACTCCCGGAAGAAACAAGACGGCGGAACGCTAATTTCCTCTTTAAAAGCAATCCTAAACGTGTAAACCATTTGTAAGATGAAAAAGAAAGCCTACAAGACAAGGAAAGGCAAGATCTCCGTCAGCGGGAACCTGCCACGTCCCGGACAAAAAGGGCCGGCGACGATCGTCCTTACCCAGCCTAAACGTTTCGGCATCGACATCGCCGATTATATGCAGGCCATCCGGGCTGCCGAGAACGTGGACTATTCCCGAAGGTTCCGCCTCTATGACCTCTTCAGCGACATACTGATGGACCCGCACCTTACCAGTGTCATCGAAAAGCGGAAGAACGCCGTCCTTTCTTCCGTGATCGAGTTCCGGCGTGACGGGAAACCCGACGAGAAGGTAAACGAACAGATCCGTTCCCCCTGGTTCCGACGGCTTGTCTCCGACATCATCGATGCCAAGGTATGGGGATTCTCGCTCATGCAGTTCTACCGCCGGGGCGAATGGATCGACTATGACCTGGTACCACGCAAACATGCCGACCCGGTACGCCGGCTGATCCTTCGGCACCAGACCGATACCACCGGTACATCCTGGGACGAGTACCCGGATTTGCTTTTCGTTGGCAATCCCGACGATCTCGGGCTGCTGGCAAAGGCTGCCATCTGGGTGATATACAAGCGAAGCGACGTGGCCGACTGGGCGCAGTTCGCTGAAGTATTCGGGGCACCTATCCGTGAATATACCTATCCCACGGACGACGACGAAGCACGGCAGAGGGCACTCGAAGACGCTGCTTCAACCGGCAGTATGGCAGTCTTTGTACACTCCGCCGACACATCGATGGAACTAAGGGAAGCGTCGAACAAGACCGGAAGCTCGGACCTGTATGACAGGCTGTGCGAAAGGTGCAATAATGAGATATCGAAACTTTTCCTCGGCAATACGCTGACCACCGAGGCTTCCGACAAAGGCACGCAGGCGCTCGGAACCGTGCATGAAAAGATCGAGGACAAGGTGGCTCAGGCCGACCGGCACGACGTCCTCGAGGTACTGAACTACAACATGACCGATATATTCCTTCGGATGGGGATAGATACATCCGCCGGGGAGTTCTGTTTCCCCGAACAGAAGGTGATCGAACCAAAGACCAAAGTGGAGATCATCGCACAATTAAAAAACACGTTTGGTCTTCCCGTAAGTGACGATTATCTGTATGAGGAATTCGGGATCGAAAAGCCGGACAACTATGAGGAACTGAAGAAACGGCAGGAAGAAATGAAGCCGGTAGCCACGACAGCCGCAAAGGAAGAAGAAACCAAAACACCGGAAAGGGACGATGCCAGGGAAACGGAAGAGCCTCAGGCTACAGGAGTACCCCAAAAAGAAGAACCAGAAAAAAAAGGCGGCAAGGTATCACTGCGCGGATGGCTGCAAAGGACGCTAAAGAACTGGCGCCGGGATTTTTTCGGACAAGCCCCGCAAAAGGACGGGGCGGTTTTAGAATGGTGATGGATACGCTCTACCGGGATGCGGCCTCTGTCCCGGAAAAGGAGGTAGCCTCTTCCTTTTCCTTTTCGGGGGATTTGATCCGGGATGCCCTGAAAAACATTTATAGCAAGAAGTTCCACCCGATGACCGACATCGAAGAGAACATGTTCGATGCCGTATGGAAAACATTGGATCTGGCAACCGATAAAGGTTTCGGGGCGCGTCCGGCGGACGATCCGGACCGGGACTTTATCCGGGAGATCAAGCGTAACAACGCCGTTTTTGCGGCGTTCAAGGTACACCGGGCGCAAAATGACATGGCACGGCTTTTACTCGACAAAAACGGCAATTTAAAGCCATTTGAAAAGTGGGTGGAAGAGGTCATGCCCATTGCGGACCACCAGATGATCGACTGGCTGCGCACCGAATACGACACGGCAGTCATCAGGGCGCACCGGGCTGCCGACTGGAGACAGTTTGAGCGCGAGAAGGACGTGCTGCCGAACCTTGAATGGGTACCGTCCACTTCCGTACATCCCGGAGAGGACCACCGTATCTTCTGGGGAACCATTCGCCCGATTGATGATTCGTTCTGGAATGAACACCGCCCCGGGGACCGGTGGAACTGTAAATGCCGCCTGCGCTCGACTGATAAGCCGGTGACGGACATCCCGGGCGGTGGAAAGGAATTTGACCCGGCTCCGGGACTCGAGAATAATCCGGGAAGCGATGCGAAGCTATTTTCCGACAACCATCCGTATCAAAAAGAGGCATATCCGGGAGCGAAGGAGGCGGTAGACAAGCTAATGAAGCGCATCGATGAGATGATCCGGGAAATGCCCGACAACCTGACCGATGACGAAAAGACGGCTATCGCAAGGAACAATCTCGAGATAGAAAAAGTGCTCCAAATTACCAAGGGAAAGCCGATGAGCGTGGACGAGGCTGACAAGCAGAATGCAAACCCGAAATACACGGACATGTATATTCCTGATCCAAACGGTATGTACTTTAACAGGCTGACAGGGGAAAGACTCAGCAAGAATCCGGATTATGACGAACGTTTCAGCAATAACTGCCAGACCTGTGCCCCGGCTTATGCTTTACGGTTAAGGGGATTCGACGTGGCTGCCAAAGGGCGCACACAGGGCTCGAAACTGGATTATTTAAGTAGAGGGCATGCCTTCGAGGTATGGATGAACATGGACCGGACACCGGCAGAGCATACCTCCATAAACAGTTGGCTTATGGCTAAAGGCTATCAGAAAATGACGCCTAAACGCTATATGGAGTTTTTTGACGAAGTCTGCAAAGAGGTCGGTGTTTATGAGTTGTGCATAGGCTGGAAGCATGGTTCAGGTCATGCGACCATCCTGCAACGGTTTACCAATGGAGAACTGAGGTATATTGAGCCGCAGCATGACAATTCAAAGGGATCATCCGAAGAATGGAAAGATGTCAAATACTTATGCGACAGCGGTGCTGCGAATTCGCACAATTGCAGGGGAATAATGAGGATAGACAACAAACTATTCAATGTCGACTTCCTCGAGATCTTTGACAAGTAAGTTGATTATGTCAAGGGCCTCAAAACCGGTAATTGTCAAGATAGGGCCATGTCCGTACTGGTAGACGAACGGGAATCCGGTTGTGGCATCATCCGGAAACCTGTATACAAAATAATCGATCCCTTCCAGATTACCGAGGTAATCGAAAGAATCACCGTATTGATCTATCAGATCACGGGCCGCATCCTTTACTTGCTGGGGGACATTCATGACAGTTTGTATTTGCCACAAATGTAATAACTTTTTAAACACAAACAATATGGATACGAAAGAATTTCTTTCATTCATAAAAAGCAAACAAAAGGAGATCAACGAGCTACAAAAGCGAAAACTCCCCGTAATGGTCGGACGCATGGCGAAAGACCACTTCCAGGACAACTTCCGACGGGGTGGGTTCGTGAACCGGGGGCTACATCCCTGGCAAAAGCCCGGAAGGCTCCTTGCGGGCGGTACCGGAGCGGCGAGTAATTACAGTACGCTGCTTTCCAGGCATAACCATCTTTTCGACTCCATCAAATACGTACCGTCGGATTACCGCGTCAAAGTGTCGAACGATCTCGTATACGCTCCGATACATAACTGGGGTGGAACGATACCTGTCACGGACCGCATGAGGGGCCATGCCTGGAAAATGTTCTACCTGGCATCCGGCAAGGAGAGAAAAGCCGCTAAAGGGCAAAAGAAACGCCCCGGGAAGGCTAATACTGCCACGCTTGTAAACCCGGAGGCGGATTTCTGGAAACGGTTCGCTCTGACAAAGAAAAGCAAGATCCGGATGCCGCAGCGCCAGTTCCTGGGCGAAAGCGAGGAACTCACTGAGAAGATCCGGGATAAAATAGAAAACGAACTTAACAACATTCTTAATTTATAATCGCTATGGGAGATATTTTTATCGCGATCATGGAAAGGATCGCAGAGGCTATGCCAGGGTTGTCGATGATCGACGAGGACTACGGACAACTGGAAGGACGCGAGGATATGGAAACCTACCCGGTCACTTTCCCGGCTGTCCTGATAGGGTATGCCGATTCCGACTGGAAAGACCTTGGAATGGGGGCGCAGAAAAGCGAGTCGATGATCGTCGTACGCCTGGCTATCGACTGTTACGATGACACGCACTACACCTCCGGAACGTATGAAAAAGTACGTGAACGCCAGGAGATGGCTACCGAGTTGTACCGCACGCTCCAGGAGTTCCGGTGTACCGAAAACTCCAGCCCGCTTCAGAGGGTGAAAAGCCGGGATTATGCGCTGCCGGGGAATATAAAGGTTTACGAAACGGCTTTCTCGTTCTCCGTACACGACGAGTCGGCCATGCAGGGCGGAAAGGCCAATGAGTTCCTTCGGCGTATCAGTCACCCGTAAAAAGGGAAAGCTGGACGGCTGTAAGGCGGGGCTTTTTGACTTTAGGGACAGGCTTTAGGGCGATCTCTTCCAACATGTCGCATTTTCTTCGGATGATCGCCATGATACGCTCCTCCGAAATAAAAAATTCCTGACGGGACAGGATCCTTAACGCGTCGTCAAAGCGAAGGCGCTGCACTTCCGTCCAGTAATAATACCGGCGCAGGAGCGCTTCGTCACGTAACTCGATAAGTGTCTTGTCCCTTCCTTTTGGCATGATTATTTTTATTTCCTGCAAATTTACTCTTTTAGAATCGCTTATAAAACAAAAGACACCACCAGGCTCACCCGGTAGCGTCTTTTTCTGTTCACATATTGAACGAAATCACATCGTAAGCAGTTCCATGTCGTCCTTGCCGGGGACAAAAGGCTCGATCCGGGTTACGACCCGGCTCTGGACCTTTACTCGGCCGCTACCTTCGCAGACCGGGCACTTTGAGGCTACCACGTTACCGTTACGGTCGGGAAAAAACACACGGCCTTTCCCTTCGCACTTCTTACACGCCGCAACGTGCGGCGCTATGTCCTTCCTTACTTCCATACATTACAAACGGCAAAAGGAAGGTTCGACACGGCGCCATACGCCATTGGCATCACGGCGGTGGAAATAATAGTTCACGGCAGTCTTGTAGACCACGTTGCTCTCGCGGAAAAGGTTCATGATCTCGGTGTACTCGTCGTCAAAGCGGTCCTCCAATTCGTACAGCTTGCTTACCGACTTGTAATCCAGATCACCCTGGCGGTTACGCTCGATCATCGTCATGGCAAGCTGGTACATCGGATCGTCCGTACCCAGTTCGCGGCTCATGGCGTAACGCTTCAGGTAATCCACCAGACGCTCGGCGGCCATATCGGCGCGTTCGTCGAAGCTCTTCACCTTGTTGCTTTTCACCTCGACCTTCATCTCACCGTCCACGATCGTAAAACTCGACTGGTCCTCGCGGCGAAGGCGGCCGTAATC
Source organism: Parabacteroides caeci (assembly GCF_023656795.1). Classification (NCBI taxonomy): domain Bacteria; kingdom Pseudomonadati; phylum Bacteroidota; class Bacteroidia; order Bacteroidales; family Tannerellaceae; genus Parabacteroides; species Parabacteroides caeci. Next base: position 98,217 of record NZ_JAMOKT010000010.1, on the reverse strand, counting down.
GCGCATCGTCTCACGGAATGCACCCGTTTCCTTCTCGATCCAGTCGCGGAAAGCCTTGACATCTTCCACAACCGGCAGCAACTTGTTTTTCACATCCTGAATAAACTCTGCGCGAAGGCCCTCGTACGCATCACGGCGGGCCTGGCGGTCTTCCTTGTCCTGCTGCTGCAATTCACGCAGCAACTGGCGGCGCTCGTCGGCGCTCATGCTCTTTAATAATTCGTCTTTGTTCATAACTGATCTCTTATTTTAAGTGTTTTACAAATTGGGCACATGTTAAACATTCAATTTTTTTTAATTTTGACACCAATAAGACTTTACACTTTCAGCAACATCTCTCATTTCAGACCAGGCACATTCGGTATTAAAACTAAGGATATATCCTAAAGCCTTAATGACAGAACCTGTTAACAGGAATAATCCGGCCAGACAAAACACTGGCAAAATGAAGATAAACGCTACTATAGCCGCTAGTTTGTTTTTGTCCATGATATTCAATTGTTTTTAGTTGTTAGGTAATTTCATAAAACACATCCACATAGTTTTACCGCTCCTTCCAGTAGTATGTCCAAACAACGGCTGCCGACCTATGGCCTTCAAAACTTCTTTTACCGTTATCTGATCCTCATTCCATTTAAAGACAAGGACTCCGTAGTCTTCCAAAACACGGAAGCATTCATCTATGCCTTTCTTTAGCACCTTTGGCCAATCCTCTGGAAGCTTCCCGTACTTCTTGACCAACCAGCTCCCTTTACCTGCCTTTAGAAGATGGGGAGGATCAAATACCACTAGCTTAAATGATTCATCCAGAAAAGGCATATCGGTAAAGTCGGATATGATATCCGGATGAACCTTCAGGTTCCTGCCATCGCAAAGAATGTGTTCTTCGTCCCTGATATCAGCGAACAATGTCAAAGGATTTTCTTTATCAAACCAAAACATCCGACTGCCACAACAAGCGTCTAATATGATCTTTGTTTCATTCATTTTTTTAAATTGTGATAGTTATTGTTTAAACTCCGGAAGGATGCCAAGATATAGATATCTATCATCGTCGGTATGATGGCAGGTACAGTAAAACAATACCCCATTTTCCGATTTGATCGGATCTCCTCCTTGGGTAAAGTCCTTTGAACAATAATATGGACAAACGATTTCTCCGATATAATTAAATAAGCCTTCGTCTATCCAATCACCAGGCTGAATAAAATCCTCTAAATCCTTACCTGACTTCTCCCATTGTTTTAAAGTTTTCATACTTCACTTGTTTTTAGTTGATTGCTTTGCAGACTTTTCAGTCTTGAATATTCGTGCCTTAGATAATCTATTGACCGCTGTAAATGGTCGATCTCTTCGTCCCATTCCTGGAGCAGGCGGCGTTGTGCCTCCATGTCCTTTGTCGGACGGGTAAGCAGCATGTCGCAAAGGAAGTCCCGTTCGCCACTGAGATAATCCAGCCTCCGACGGAGTTTTACGCCCTGCTCCTTGATCTCGTCCAGTTTGTCCTGAAGGGGAATATATCGTGCCATCGTTATTCCTCCCCTTCCTTTTTCCGGCGGATCGCACGGAGCTTTTTTAAAAGCTGAGATAATTCTTCGTCGTCCAAATGGCGGAAGCATTTGCCTGCGATCCGACGGTCCCGGCAGAAGGCATCCACTTTCTTCCAGTCGGCTGTATCGACTCCCATGAGTTGCATCTGGTGCAGCACATCGGAGCGTCTCTTCTTCAGCTGTCTCATCGCTTCCTGCTCTGTGCCGGGTGGTACCAGCTTCTCCATAGCACGGATCGCTTCGTTATATTCCGACAGTGACATTTCACGGAGGCTGTGTGTCCTGCCGCCTGTGAACTGGTAAATGATCTCCTCCTTCAGGGTTTCCTTATCACTGCCGGGAAGGAGCTTCAAAAGGCCGTAGAACGACGAGTAACTCTCCGGCTTTGCGATTCCACGTTTGGGGATCATTTGTATTATTTTCATCTCTGTTTCCTCCTATATTTTAAAATTTCCTATCCCTATCCGTCACGGACCGGGATAGGTTGCCATCTTTACATGGCTTGTCTTAACTGATTTACTTTATGGAAAAACTATTTTGAAATATTTGCTTTATCTTTCAAACTGTCTATGATCCATTACCTCGACCGACACGACGTTATTCTTGTTCGTATTGATCGCTACCTTATATTTTTTATCGTCACCCTTACCCGTATAAAGGAACGCCCAGCCATCTTCCACTTCGACCACTCCCTGGTGATCGATAGGGAGCCCCATGCCGTTTATGATCTGTATCCGGACCGTAAGCCCTTCAAAACGTTTAAATATGTTTGCCATCGTCTTTTACTTTTGATTGTGATATTTGATAATAATTCACTGAAAAACCGGATACCGGGGTCAAAATGATGTCGGCTTTATATTTCAAGTCAATTGTCGGGTTCTGAATCTCTAACTGGCTCTTGACATATCCTATGTAATCCGCTTTGATTTTCTCCAGGAGCTTATCGCCTTTACTGTCAAGTAACACTCCAAATTTAAACGTCATTACCGACGGACGGTAATATTTCGGGGCCTTGGTTTTTACCGTTACGAGGCCCATATACAATCTACTTTTCATATCAATCGTTTGATTGGTTCATAATCCTTTCCATTCTCTGCCGGATACCGACCTTTACTCTCTTCATAGGGGTTACATGATCCGCCGGATAAGGCGATGGAATGATAAACCCTGTGATATATTCCTCATTACCTTGATAGTTGTAACCTATACTCTTTCCAGGTTCGTCATCGTCTATCTCGATCGCGTCATGAAGGTTGTAGACTGTCTCGATCTTCTTAATGTATTCCGGCTTTACCTTATGGAACATCTGGTTCTCCCATGTCGTAAGACTACCGTCAGCATGACGGACAAAGAACATATCGGATCCGAACTGGCCGATCTCTTTCCGGACCTGCACTACCCGGCAAACCTGGTGCTCTACCGGAATATTAAACATCTTTACCCAGCAAGGGATCACGAACTCCCCGTAATGGTAATCTTCCGCATCCAGGAGAATATCTCCTTTGTCGGCTACCGCCTGGCGCAAGATGTCAAGCTCTTTTTCGCTTAGTTTCTTTTTTGTTTCTTCCATGATTTGAAACTCATTATTGTTATTCTAATTTTTAGACAAATCGAAACTGATAATTTTGACACCTGCTTCCGCTAAAGATGTGGCTAAAATCATACCGACTTTCGGACTATCACGGATAACTCCAGCCAAAGCACCAATTATATACCGTGGAGTCCCATTTGCACACATGCAGCAATCCTGTTCGATATCTTTTGAAGAAATCTTCTCGCTGATTGCACCTACCATAAAAACGTCTAAACCGTTTTCCTCTGAATATCTCTTTACAATCTGTTGTAATTCAAGCAATGCAGCTTTCTTCTCTTCCGTTCTCATTTTCTTTCTTTTTTAATTAATAATCTTGTATACTGTATATTATCGTTATTTTACCGTTCCGATGGCTTCCATTCCACGTTCACAATCGCAGTAAGCTCACCGCTGCCACCACATACGTTACAGGTTACTTTCTCCCGATCGTGCCCGTTCTCATCCATCCCCCAATGCCAACCGTTACCGGCACAACTGGGACACTTGTGGCCGATGCTTACAAACGATTCCTTGTCGGTTCCGTTTCCCAGGTATTTAGGGGGGCATATCGTCAATATTTTTCCTATTTCGCTCATCTGGTCTAATGCTTGTCAAATTATTTTATCAAACCTGCTTCTGAGGCTCCCAGTTCCCAGATCGTATACTGTCCGGTGTCACCACGGTAACGGCCCTTGCTATATGCCACGTAACCTTCCACCCAGATCTTCAGGTCGGCATCGTACATCACGCTCGTGGCGGCATCACCTTTCGGATTCTTTCCACGGGCATGGCTGATGAAGATGAACAGCTTGTCGGGGAACTCCTCCTTCAGCCGGATATAATCCTTGTACGTCATCTGTGTGTACTGGATGCTGTCGATCACCACGATATTGAAACTCTTATGCCGACGGAGCCGTTCCTTCAGAGCCGGGATGTCTTCTTTGATGAACGACAACCGACGGCTTACCTCTGCCATACCGAAACGCTTCAGGTTGTTTTGCACTGTCAGGCAGGTTCCTTCTTCCAGCGAGTTGAACGCTACACGGTCGTATTTACAGAGCTCCTTGCAAAGCTGCATCACGAACGATGTCTTGCCGTTGCCACTATTGCCCCAGATAAACCATACGCCCCGACTTTCGGGTGTATCGAAAGCGTCACGCCATTCTCCCTCGAAGGGGAAAGTCTCATATTTCTTGTCCAGGATATCCCGGACGCTTATTGCTCGTTTCATACCAGTTAAAAGAGTTTTAACTGACGGATATCGTTTATTCTTACCAATACGGCATGGCGGGCGGCACCGGTGACCTCTTCGCGGGTCAGCATCCAGCCCAATACCCAAAGCAGCGCATTATCCCGCGAAGCGAACTCTCCCCATTTACGTCCGGGGTTAAAAGAATGTCCCGATATGCCGCTTTTGAACCGTATGCCGGCTACCCACCGGCCGTCCTGCTGTCCGATAAGGGCATCCATGATATAAGGACCTTCACGAAAAACCGGGATCACCTCGTAATCCGAAAGGGTCGGGTAATTACTCCAGTCTCCGGATAATTCCTTCCGGCAGTCTATCCTTAAATGTTCGAACTTGTTTTCCATATCCTTTAAATTGTGTTCAAACGGCGTTTGAACGGTTCTCTATTCCTCCGATGCGTTTTACCTTGTGGATCGACTTCTTTACACGACGGAGGTCAAAGTCGACAGCCGCCGCCTCCTTGATTACCGCATCGATATCCTTTTTCGTCGTCACACCGTTTGCCGTGCAGATCACATACACGTCATTCGCATCCGTCGGTTCCAGTTCATAAAACTTCCTGCCGATACGGCTGTAGAACTCCTTGTAGCCGGGCTTACGGAACCTTAGGCCGTTCATAATACGTTTTGTGATATAGTCCGTCGAAAGGAATACGATGCCGCATTTATCTTCCAGCTTGTTGTACAGGCTGATGAAGTAGTGGAATACCGGCTCGGTCAGTTTGTCGGCCTCGTCGAAGATCAGAAGCGGGGCTTCCATCTGGATGATATCGTCCAGGATCAGGCTCCATGTTTCGCGGATGTTGTAACCCTCGCTGCGAATACCGACCGTACGGGCGATCTCGCGCACGAAGTCGCCTTTCTTCATATCCTCGGAACAAAGGATATAGAACACCTCTTTCTTTTCCTGGCGGTACATGTTTGCTGTCGTGCTTTTGCCGGATCCGGCCTCGCCGACCACCCAGGTGACATTGCGCCACGTCTGGGCGTCTTTCAATACCTCCGTGATCTCCTGGTAGGCTCCTGTCTCGACGATTTGCCATCCGGATGTACCTATACCTCCAATCTGTGAGGCCACGTTGCGGAACATTTCGTCGCTGATATTCTCGAAACGGCCGTTCAGGATGTTGCTCACCGTTCCGGTGCTGATCCCCTTCAGGCTGCCGACCGCTTTCGTCTGGCTCGGGTATTTCGAGACGTATGCCTTCAGGCCCTCCCGAACAGATTCTTTTTCTTTCAATGTTACTTCCATGATTCTTTTTCTTATTTAAATTTTTATCTATTAATATCTTATAGTTTGCCGACTACTTTCCTTGTCGTCACCTCCTTACGTCCGATCTGGTCCCAGGTCACGTTACTCAGCTCTTTTGTATCCCGGCCGAGTGAAACACGTATCGTGCGGTTCTTCGGATGACTGTATTTCCCGGTACGGCGGTCAATCTGCTCCTGGGCTTCCTTTGTAAGGCCTTTCAGGTTCGGGCTTACGAGGCCATGCTGTTCGGGAGCTACGTCGTACTCGTATTCGATTTCCTTGGCTGCGACCTGGCGTTCGATGCGCTCGTTCACAATAGCCTCCTGCTGGCGGAGGATAAACTGCTTTTCTTCCTCTGTCTGCTCCTGCTGGGCACGGTGGATGCGGATCGGCGGCTTTGCCACACGCTCGAAACGCATCGCACCGCCCTTGTCTTTCCAAAGTAGGCGGACGCTCGTCATATCGTATGGGTCATACTGCACATAGAACTTCTTGTAAGTATTCCGGCGGCGCCATTCCAGATCCGGCTCACCGGGAGCGGAGAATACCTCATAGGCGTATTTCCGTTTCCGGATGGTGATCTCGATACCGCTGGCCGTAAACGTCGAAGGTTCGTCGGTCACATACCAGAACATGTCGACCATGTCACGAACGCTGACCGGATCCGTCTCCTCGTTTACGCTGCTTTCGTACATCTCGATCCGGGGCTTGCCGGTAGCCGGGTGTTTCATTTCGTTCCATTCTTCACGGGCGGCGGCGTATATCTCATGCAGTTCCTCCAGTGTCGGAAGCGAAGCGATGTTCGCATCGATGAACTCCAGGTTCGGACGGCTCGTTTCCTTTTTGGCCGTCACATTCTGCCCGGTAAAGCCTAACCGTTTGTGAAGGACTTGCGCCTGGAACCGGTAGAAGATATTTTCGATTGTCTTCGACGCGCCGTTGTAAGGAGCCGTAGGGCGGTGGATCCGGCTGATCTTCGAGAAAAAGCCCCGGGCCGTATTTTTCTTGTGTCCTCCCTGGTTGTCGCATACCAATTCATAAGGCTTGTGTCCACTGCGCTGGATCGCCATGCGGAAAGCGTGGTACTGGGCGATATAGTCCTCATGGTCGCTGATGTAATAGCCCAGCAGGACCTCGCTGTAAGCGTCCACTACCTCGTACACGCTTGTCGTGCATTTGTTCCCTTTCTCGTCACGGTAATACAGGTTCAGCTTCGTGCCGTCACCGTACCATAGGGTGTCCCGGCGCTCGGGAAGAAGCGTGTGGTGCTTGCGGTCGTAAAGCTGGTGCGTTTTCATCTCACCGAATACGGCATCGTGCCACAGGGGTTTGATACGCGGAGATTCGAACCAGCCTTTCAGGCCACGTTCACTTTTGAGCGGTTTCCAGCCTTTCGACGGAGCGGTACGGTTATACTCTTCGAATATCTGTCTTACCGTGTATTTCGGCATCTGGCTGCGTCTGAGAGAGATCAGGTAACGCCCGGGGTCTTCCTCGATCTTCAGCGTGTTACGGTTTCCGTACTTGCCGCTGATAAGGACCTCGTAACGGTCCGGCTTATATTTTGAGATCAGTTCCTTCAAACGGCCTATACTGCCGGGAAGCGTATGGCCGTACTCCGTACGCAGGTCCTCGCTTTCCTGCCGGATGATCTCCCAAAAGTCTCCGGTCATGCCGAGCGCGTTACGGCGGGGACGGAGGCGGTTAATGTCTCCGATCAGCGTGTTCAGCACTGAGGCGTTCCAGATATATTCCGCCTTCGTCTCCTCCGGAAGCGATACCTCTTCACCGTTCTTGTCGTAACGGTAATCTTCGAAAAAGGTTTCCGCTTTCTCGTCCTTGCGGACTTTTCTTCTCAATATCTCGCGTTTCATGATTTCTTCAGGCTCGCCGTATTTGGCGACATAGCGTTGTTGATACTTGCTGGAAAGAGAGGAATAAGCGTACAAGGCTCCTGAATTTTCGCCACCACCACGATGGACACATTGAATTCTTTTACGATAAATCATCGAGTTTAATGTCCCTTTTGGCATTATATCCAATAACTCTTCGTAGGTGACACATAGTATTTTTTTGAAATATTCCATCTCCCCTCCATTTTTAATCTTCTAAACCATCTAAGGGTACTCGTTTTAACAGGCGGGCTGAGTTTGCGAAATTCACCACGATAGCGAACATTAACCCTACACTTTCTGTTATGGCGAACAAAAGGATGAAGCTCAGCAAGAAATAAGCCACATACAAGCGCTGTCCCTTATTCAAGCCTTTCAGCCATCGGAATTCCGATTCAAACAGTTTTTGACATTCATTTTTCATTGCCTGTTTCCTCCTTATCTGTTCCACCGACTTTAATACCGCCCAGTTCGAGAGCCAGCTTCCGGATCGAACGGGCCAGACGGGTGTTCTTCCGAAATGCCAAAGAGTGGCTCACCATTTCACGGCTACAATTTTTCATCCGGGCAATCCGGCTGACATTTCCACGTGCTACGATTATCCTTTCTTCCATGCTTCTATTTTAAATCGTTTATTATCAATTCTTCTTCAAACCAGACTTCCAGTAGGGACCGTAAGAAAGCCATGCCGTATTCATTTTCTGTTACAACCAAGAAAGATGTACTATCTACCTGGTAGGCGAAAATGTTTTCATTCATGACATCCCGAAGAAAGTCACCGATCTTACTCCATTCTCTTAAATCCACTGTCACCTTGATTGCTTTCATACATCTATACTGTTTTGAATGTTAGAAAAATCCTACCTGTTGCTTCGAAATACTATCATAGAAGTAACCATTCGAATAAAATGCCACCTGTAAGCTGTCACGATCCGCGATATATATTTCGGTGCCATAAAGATTATGACTGTAACGTATCTCTAATGTGCAGTTGCTGACACGTTCTTTTCCAATCACTACTCCGCGTTTGCCTTCTACCAGTCGCTCTGCTAAATACACAGCCTGACGGCTCTCTATGTCCATTTCTTGCCAACTATTACGAGTTCCGGCCTTACGATTTACTTTCATATACTCAAACTTTTTAGTTCTCATTGTTACCTCAGGCCTTTTTCGTAGCTTTGAGGCGTGTTCACATTGTGAATACGCTGCAAATATAATACAGAAATTCTGAATTAAACAAGTTTTATTTCAGAAAATCATAAATAAAATTCATGTTTTATGAATAAAGAGGAGATTAACAGTAGATTTTTACAGGTGATTAATACCTTATTAGAGCGTAATATAGCCCCGTCAAAAGGGGATATAGCCAATACACTTGGTATAAAGCCGTCTAAGTTTTCAGAAATTCTGAATAAACGAATGAATATTGGAGTTGATATTGCAGCCTTAACATGTATACATTATAACATATCCGCCGATTGGCTTCTTACAGGAAGAGGTGAAATGTTGCAATACATGCAACATTTCACAGGACAACACTCATCGTCTGAACAAAATTATTTAATTGACAAAATAGCATTACAAGCAGAGGAAATAGGAATTTTAAAACAAACAATTACACAACTCAGAAAGGAATTGGGGGATACTGTATCGGCTGCGAACGGTTCCACTATTGCCAGTGTAGGTTAGAACGTGTTTGGTGGACTATCTGCCCTAAAAACGGTAAATAGCTAACAGACAGAAAAGTATCTTAAAATATAGGGGAGTGAATAAATATTTGAAAAATATAACTTCCCCTATTCAATAATATCAAAAACGATAAAAACGACCGTTCAAAAGACATCTTATCATAACAAATCACTATTAGAGACAGGATAAAATGAATAACCAAATGCATAACCAATCAACACGTTTCGTTTTTGCAACGCCTAAAATGAATAAGCAAATGAATAACCAAGTGAATAACCTCTTTCATTTTTCGATCTTTCAAATCGTTCAAATGATCCAAATAGAACCACCCGCTTCCAAGACAAACTCACAGAAACAAAAAAAGCCGCAGAAAGCGGCTTAAACGTTCGATTTAAAGCGTTTTATCCCTTGTTGGTACTTCGTATCAGGTGAGACTGTATTATCAGCGCACGTTTCGTTATTTTACTACTGCCATCGCTCAAACCGGAATGCTGCAATCGGCTTTTAGTGATACCGACCTCTTCTTCTGTCAGCGTATCGAATATGGCCGAAATACTACCGAAGTAATAATTTTTCTTTGAATAAAGCAAATGTACATGGATCACTTTCGTCATATCTATTTCGTATTATTTCATTCGCAAATATACCAAATAATAATTATATGGAACATTTAGATAAAATAAAAAAGATAAACCGACCAAAACAAAACCGATCGAAACCGCCGCGTCCGGGGGGCTTCCTTAACATGCCTTGCTTTGCTCGATCAATCTGAGTATATTTGCATGTGGAAGCCGATCAGACTCAAATTCTCTATAAAAATCGTCTGAAGCTGTCAGAATCTGACGCGATCCGAACCTCAATGTAAGGTTTTCCATTTGAACGGCGTTCAAACGAGCCTCAAATGTAAGGCAGATGTAAGGTAAATGTCGCGTTTCGTTTTTATTGCCGGTTCTCTTCTGTTCTGATATAACGTGCTTATTTACAAAGCAATCAGGAGTTTTTTATTCAATCCAGTTTTTACACGTTTCGTTTTTCCCCCCTTACTTATCCACCGTTTTATCGTCAACTATCACTTCTGTTCTCAATTCATACAAACAAGGACAATAAGGATACCAAAGAGAAGGATTATCAACTGACAAATCTTGCTCCAAGTGAATACTTGCACCAGCTTTTAATGAAAAGAGATGCCGTTGACAAACAATTTCCTTATTATCCGAATCGATCAAACGAGTGAGAAGATATCCTTTTCTGGGAATATTGTACCGATTCCTGACATGAGTCTTTATATGTATCTTTGCCTTTTCTCTACTCACCTCGGGATACGTGACAAAAACTCCTCCTCCGGCTATTTCATTCTCTTCCAGAGGATCCGTAACATAAAGCTTATCTGAAATTATCATTTCCACATCCCGGTATATGCCGCTGTAATAATAAAAGTCCAGATCGCTCTGTGGTTTTCCCGGCGGAGTCAACGGATCATATTCTGCGGAGACCCGTACTGCCAAGACATTATTTCCATCAAAGTTGACCTTTCCCGTGATATCTGCAATAAAGCCAATATATCCACCATGATTTTCAGTTATTTCATACCCGTTCAGATAGACTTTGCATGAAGTCATCACACCTTCGAATGCTATACGAATATTTTTATCTCTATATTCAGGATCGAGAGTAAAATAACGACGATACCAACCTATCCCATCATAAATCACATCTCCACCACAATGTTTCCTCTCCAGTTGCATAATATGCGGAATTGAAACCGGCATCCAACAGGAATCATCAGCCGTAATAGATTCACCGTTTTCAATATCACCCCGAAAAAAAGCCCAGTCAGTATTCATTGAAAGGTTTATCCGTGAAACATTCCCTGCATACACTTCCGCAAAAAACATACAAAAGAAAATGATCCCACTTAAAAACTTATTTATATACTTTTTCACGCTCTTCATAAAATATTATTGTTTAGGCATCAAGGCTATTTCACCAACCAACAAAGATCTACCGTCAAGGCCTGTAAGCGTAATACCGATATTACCTAACAAGGTTTCTCCCGGATTCAACTTAAATGTAACCCATTTCCCTTCACGCGGAATATGATCGACAATTGTTTCTCTTCCATTGAAAAAAACAGTTCCTTTTCTAACCTTATTATCAGGATTACAGAGGAATAATTTAATTACACCATCAAAATCAAATGGCAATTTCAAGTCCAATTCAATCTTCTTTCCCTGCCATGCCGAAAATGATTTATCTACTATTATATTATCGCAATGAACACGATAACCATATTTATCTGTTTCATAAAATGTAGAAGCATCCTTTTCAAGTGCCCATTCCGTTACTCCGTTTTGCTCCCAACGGCCTCCGGCCTTTACATAGAGATACGCCTTTTCAAATTCACCAGAGGCTAAATAAGATGTGTTTATATCATACAATTCACGTTTCATCCAATCATAATCAATAATGTCACTTGGTTGAAAACCAGAGGAAGCGACATATCGTAGCAAGCTGTTCTTCAAAGCCCGCGCTGCCGGTCTCTTCTCCAACGAATCCACCAAATTATACCCACATATTAAAATACGTCCTCCTTCTTTACTTACAAATTCCATGATGGAACCTAATTTACGATTAAAATGAAAATCATGAATCGGTTGTACAATAGGACGTATAGTGGACGGAAATCCTTCTAAATCAAAACCACGTCCACCCTGACAAATCTCAAACCACTGAAAATCCAAATAGTTGTCGGTCGGAAAATTATTGAATGCCGGATGTGTGTTTCGAATAACCGCTCCGTTCGTGAACCCTTCATTTCCCTGATCTCCCGCCTGCCAGAAAGTAGGTTTCCAATGAGCATATCCGGCATTTTTATTACCTCCCAACCGATGTGCCCACAAAACGACCTTCTTTCCGGCTTTAAGATAATCAATAGCTTCTGTAACAGAAGTTGTTTCTTTCACTGAATTATCTTTTAAATCCTTCTGTTCGGTGAATACCCATAAATTCCAGTTATTCTTATACTCCGTATCACGTATTGAGACCTCCAGAACCAGTTTCTGTGAACGATCTATTTTATTCAATGGTACTGATAAAAATCCTATTTTATTCAATACCGCATTTTTAATATCATAATGATCGAAAGTCCCTTTATCCCATACATAACCATTATCATTCCTTAATTGCCAATCGATCCTTGCATCTTCTATATCTTTATTGGCAAAATGAAAAACTTCTATTCCAACTTTCAATGTATCGACTGACATATATATATAAGATGGTACTCGCATAAGCGGAACTGTCGTATTACACCAATTTCTAACCTTTTTAGGTGTAACAATCCCTTTGTTATCATAAAATGAATCCAACCAGCCGACCAAAGCCACTCCTTGTCCCGGAAAATCCTGAATACTTAACAATTGAAAACCTCCACAATAAGGAGTTCTCAATAAAGATTCCACATTCTCCTTATACAAAGTAAGAGATTGGAGTCCGGAAGATTGTGTAAATTCTTTATTTTGCTCATATACACCATGCTTCAAGGCTAGTTTTTTATATGATTCCATCGATCGCGCTCTCAAATTTCCTGTATATTTATTTACTTCATTCCAGTCAGGATAAAACACCCATTGCCCGACTTCATGTTGAATAGATGGTAACGGAGAGGCATCTCCATACCACCTGGAATAATCCCAATCCGTGGATAATCGTCCTTCATTAATAAAAAGTAACGGATAAGGAGATGAAAGATCCCCTTGAAAATTGATATCCGAATTCGCTGTAACAGGTCGTCTGACCGATGCTGTATAAAAATGCCGCGGATCATGTTCTTTAACGTCCTTTATCCAGGGGTCCAACTTATTACGATCAAATCCCCCCAGTTCATTCCCCATTGCCAGCATGACCAAAGAGGGATGATTTCCATAAGAATCAGCTATCCTCCTTAACTCCGCATGTAAAAAAGGTTCCACCTTTTCGATATCCAATTCTTTACCCATCCATCCATCCCGCCAAAATATTTCACTCAATATATATAAGCCGAGTTCATCTGCTGCTTCAAAAGCAGCTTTAGGGGGAGTCCATGAATGAAAACGGACATGGTTTAAACCAAAATCTTTATAGGACCGAAGAATATGAAGCCAACTCTTTTTGTCTGTGGCCGGGTATCCTGTCAATGGAAAAACGGCACAATCCAGATTTCCTCTCAAGTAACGTTCCAAACCATTAACCGTTATATAATCCTCTGTTTTTCCAATCGAACGAAATCCGAATATAACAGGTTCATAAACATCATTTCCCAATTTACTCATCAAAGAACAGTTCAGTTCGTATAAAGAAGGAGAAAACTCATCCCAAAGTTTTACATCAGAGACTTTAAGAGATTCAACGATCCTGTTTCTTCCGGAAGTTATCCGACAATTCGACTCCATTGTATTAACCACCTTGCCAGTTTTCCTGTCCCTTAATTCAAAACACAGTTTTGCTTTCTGTTCCTTTTGGGATCGATTCAAAACTGAAATTTCAATATCTAATTGTCCCGTATCATCCGGAAAAGTACGTATCTGGCTGATTTGTACATCCGGATGTGACGACATGATCATTTCTCCGATTATTCCGTTCCAGATAATTTGTGTCTGTTCGCCATAACTATGTCCCCATTCATTTCCTATCGGATAGATTTCCCGATTATCAATACATAGAGTTAACCTATAAGTACCAGGAGATAACTTACCTAAAAAATAATAATGAGGTGTCAATAACGATTCCTGCGCATCAATATATTGATCATTTAACCACAACTTACTTTTCCACATTATCCGCTCGAAACAAAGGGATACATTTTTATTTTTCCAGTTTTCAGGTATGCTTATATCCATCTGGTACCATGCTTTCCCTATATATTTATGCAACCGGGACAGTTTTCCTGTCTCAATAACTTCTGGACCATAACCACCTTCATCCGTAATACCCGGCAGTTTTATACTATTGATTAATGTTTTTGTATACCATAATTCTTCTTCGCCAATGTCAGCCGAATCCAGTTCAAACCGCCAATCTCCGGCTAACGATATCCGTCCGGTAGTTTGGGACATTAAAAACTGATGTAAAGAAAAAAGTAGAAAAATACAACAGATTATTTTTTTCATTATAGTGATCTTTTATAAAAGTCAAGGCAAAACAGACAATCAGTTTTGCCTTGATTAGTTATACCGGATATTTTATCAGTACCCCGGATTTTGTTTTATCTCAGAAGCTGCATCAATCGTTGTTTGCGGAATTGGCCACAGGTAATGCTTGGCTGGATCAAAAATCCGAACTTCCGTCTTGATCCGTTCCTTTGTTAAAGCCAATTTACCAGTTACAGGATCCACTGTTCCTAAACGACATCCGTAAACCTGCCCAGGCATCACCTCCTCACCGATTTTCCAGCGACAAACATCAAACCAGCGTAATCCTTCCAAAGCCAATTCTACCCGACGTTCACGTCTCACGAGTTCTCTCATTTTGGCTTGAGTTATATAAACAGTTTTATCTACTTCACACATACCGGCACGACTGCGAAGTTCATTAAGTACATCATAAACAGAAGCATCAATTTCCCCTAACTCTACTTTACATTCTGCATACATTAATAAGACTTCCGCATAACGCATTACAATAGCATTCATTGCCGTATTCCACATATCTGCATAATCACTCAAATCATCCACATATTTACGAACCAGATAACCTGTTTTTGAACGTCCGTAAGGAGCATAATAATCCCCATTGGGATCGTTCTGATCTATCGGATCATAGTATTTTCCCTCGTACAGGTCACCCGGACATAAAATACTGGCACTAAGTCGAGGATCACGATTCTGATAAGGTTGGTCAGGATCATAAAGAGGAGATTCTTCTATTGTTTTTCCGTCTATACATTCATATATATCCACCAAACTTTGTGTCGGATTGATAGAGCACCACCCCCCGCAACTGGCAGGAGGCAATATTCCCAATGTCCCATTAGAATATAAATTTTCAACATACTGAACATCCATGATTATCTCCTGATTATTCTTGTTCGAAATTCGAAACAAGCCTCTGTAATTAGGAAACAAGGAATATCCCAGTTTCATAATTTCTTCACATGCTTTCAGGCAATCTGCATATTGATTATTGTACAACAACATCCTCGCTTTCAATGTCAATGCAGCTCCACGAGTAACACGCCCCACATCATTTCCTGTATATTTAATTTCCAGTTGAGGTGTTATCTCGGTAAGTTCGTCCAAAATAAACTGAATAACTTCTTCTTTCGGATTACGCGGTTTATTCGCATCTGTTATAGGTAAAACTTCTTTTACTAAAGGAACATCACCATAAAACAGAACTTTCCAAAAGTAATCCCATGCACGCAAAAATCGGACTTCCGCAGTCAGTCTGGCTCTCAATGCATCATCCATTTCTGGACGATGAATATTTTCCAGAAAATTATTGTAACGGACCATTTTGCTATATCCAAAATAATCTGTTCCCGGATCAGAAGGAGTTGCATACCCAGAAGCCTGAACCGACCATCCTTCCCAAGGGAACGGATCATGTGCATTATCGGAAGCACAATCTAAAGATATCACTTCTGTCATTGAAAACCACCCGTCGTAGCATCCCATAGCCGCAGCTACAGCATCTTTTTCCGTATTCCAAAATCCTTCGTTTGAAGGCTGATCCAATGGATTTCTTTCCAAAAAATCACTGCTGCACGCTGATAAAAACAGCGCACCCATTATCGAATAAATTATATTTCTCATTTTTTCATCTTATTAAATTAGAAAACAATATTTACACCAAACGTATGCGCTCTTAACAGAGGATTGGAACCGCCGTCAGTATATGTTCTTTCCGGATCAAATCCTTTTGGATATTTTGTAATGGTAAGCATATTTTGACCACTATAATAAAACCGTACTTTTTCTATATTAAGGATATTCAACCATTCTTTTGGTATTGTATACCCAATCTGGAGATTTTTCAATCGCAAATAAGAAGCATTTCTCATCCAAAATGACGAATTATAATATACACTACTGTTCTGCGACCAGGAAGACAACGGTCTTGGAAATTTTCCGTCAGGATTGGTCTCTGCATCCCATGCATCTCGATACAGAGAAGAGGGCTTTGATTTATCTCCCATTAATTCACCGACTGCCCATGAATGAAGAAATCCTTTTACATCGGCAGCACCTTGGAAGAATACCGATGCATCCAGATTTTTCCATGTAGCAGACAAATTTAAACCAAATATCCATTTAGGAGTACTACATCCTAGATAAACACGGTCTTCTGCATCTATAACGCCATCCTCTTTTACATCTCTATACTTAAAATCACCCGGACCGGCATTTGCTCTATTTATCACAGCATTATTCTTGACTTCTTCCTCATTTTGGAAAATACCGTCTACAATAAATCCACCATAGGAATCAATAGAATACCCTTCCTGCAGGAATTTATATCCGTTCCAAATGCGTGCACCGTTATTTTTTAAATCAACGATTTCATTTTTATTATAAGCAGTGTTCGCTGTAACATCCACAGTCCAATCTTTATGTGCATATTTGTATCCTAATTGAAGTTCAACCCCTGTATTATGAACCTCTCCTGCATTTTGATAAGGAGCTGATAATCCGTAAAGCGGACTAACCGGTAATTTCATTAATATATCATATGTCTTTTTCTTATAAGCATCAACTGACAAAACAAACTGATTGGATAAGAAAGCAACATCCAATCCCAAATTGATCGTTTCCGTTGTCTCCCATTTGATGTTCTTATTTGCTCCATCTACAGGAGCAACCCCCTGATAAACAGAACCACCCAAAGCATAGTTCTTCTGTGCAAGAACCGATTGATAAGGATAATTGGATATCGCCTGGTTTCCTAATCTACCCCAGCCTCCACGAAGTTTCAAATCAGACAAAATACCTCGGGTTCCTTCCATAAACGATTCATTAATAATTCTCCAAGCTGCAGAGAAAGAAGGGAAATTACCCCATCGTGTACTTTGAGCAATGCGGGAAGTTCCGTCCCTTCTGATATTGAGCTCCAATAAATATCTGTTATCGTAAATATAGCTTAAACGACCAAAGAAAGAACGGAGAGCTATTTCATAGGCAGAACCAGAAGCTTGTTGTCCATCCGGAGAACCGGCATTCAATTCCCATAAGTCATTATTCAGGAAATTGATCCGATATCCTTTTGTCCAGTCATAACGAGTGTACTCCTGTTCGAATCCTCCCATAATACCTATATCATGAGACCCAAAAGTCTTATTATAATTAATTAATGTTTGCAAATTGACACGTAATTGATTATTACGTTCATCCGTTTGACTATTAGGACCAATATACATACTAGGAGAACCTGTTTTCCAATTATAGAACTGCTGATCTTTTTTAAAACATTCCGCTACATTCGCTTTGTATTCAAATCCAACATTTTCCTGAAGTTTTAATCCTTTAATCGGTTCATAAGTAATATTTCCTACAGCACGACTCGAGTACCATTTTTCGTTATTTATATTATTAATATCCAAATTGGATATCGGATTACCATCGGAATTATAACCATAATAGCCATTTGAATATTTATAAGGGACAAAGGGAGCTATTGTATTTATCATAGTGAATAAAGAGCCTGTCGACCCTGTTTTTGCAGAAATAGGTTCTTTCATATCCCCATACATAAAAGACAAATTTACACCGGCTGTAATCACATTGCTTATTTTCGAATTCACATTACCTCTTACTGTATAACGATCATATTCAGAATTCTTAACGATACCATCCTGTCCTAAATAACCTACCGAAAACATATAGGACGTTCCACCATTTCCTCCGCTTATTTCTGCTCTATGATTTTGCATAAACCCTGTCTTATAAAACAAATCATGCCAATCCGTATCCGGATAATTATCCGGATCAGATCCATTTTTGAACAGAGCGATCTCTTCCGTTGTATATCTCGGAGCTTTACCTTCATAAATCAAAGCTTTATTATACAACTCTGCATATTCCGCAGAAGACAGATATTCCGGTAAACTAATTGCATTCTGCCATCCAACATATCCGTCATATTTTAAACGGGGAGCTCTTTCCGTTCCTTTTTTGGTGGTAATAAGAATTACACCATTAGCAGCACGTGATCCGTAAATAGCAGCAGATGAAGCATCTTTCAGGACAGATAGACTTTCAATATCATTCGGATCAATGTCACTGATACCGCTTACAGGCATTCCATCCACAACATACATAGGATTCGAATTATTTAATGTTCCAGTTCCACGAACACGCAATGTGGGGTTATCACGCCCTGGTTGTCCTGTATCAGAAGTTACCGACACTCCTGGCAACAAACCTTGAATAGCATTGGATATATTAGTCACAGGTCTGTTTCCGATCGATTCAGAATTAACTGCAGCTACAGCCCCAATTACATTTACCTTTTTCTGTACACCATAACCAACTACAACTACCTCATCAAGAGTTTGTAAATCTTCCTTCAGATAAATATTGATTGTATTATCTTTAGGAGTTACAGATTGTGCCAAATAACCGATAAAGGTAATTTCCAAAGAACTATTTTTTCCTATGGTAAGAGAGAATTTACCATCAATATCTGTGACTGTTCCATTGTGAGTACCTTTTTCTATTACATTCGCTCCAATGACAGGTTCTCCATTCTGGTCATAAACTGTTCCTTGCAATTGTTTTTTATCCTGTTGGGATTTCTTTATTTCCAAACTCGACAAGATTATGTAATTATTCACAAACTCATATTTCAAGTTATGTCCGGCTAAAGCTTCCTCCAAATATTCGGATACTTTTGCTTTCTTTTTCGTTAATGATAATTCAAAGTTTGAACGAAGACCGCTTGTACTATAGATTACCAGATAATCAGTCTGTTTTTCAATTTCTTTAAAAAGCTCTTCTATCGAAATTTTGTTTGAGTTCAATTCGATAACAGCATTTTGCGCTTCTGTATTCACTGCGAACAATTGACAAGCACAAACAAAAAGAATAAAAAAGGATATTTTCATAATTCTGAATGCCTTTTGGATATTTTTTAGACATAAGAAATGTATTAACAAAGGATTTATTTTCATATCTTTGTTTTGTTAAGTAAATACTATTTTTTTGATCACGAATGGGTTTGCTTTTCGCTAAATCGGTAGATACGCCAATATCTGCCGATTTTTTTAATTTGTCATGGACTCATACATATTACATTTAAAGGTTAATACTTTTTTTTACTTACTCAGAACGATCTGATTCAACTCGTCATCTTTTTTAATATTAAATTTATGTATCCGCTGGATCAACCGGAGTATTTCCAGCACGCCATCCCTTTGACGGAACTTTCCGACATATTCATAATTTAATATTTCCGGGTCTTTCACAATTATTTTTACATCATAATATAACTCGAGTTTCTTTATGATGCTTCCTAACTTTTGCCTTTTAAATGTATAAATACCTTGGCGCCACAACAATTCATCCGGATCCTTCGTCGACAGTTCCAGCCGTTTCCCTTTCTGAACCAGATACTGTTCCGGAGAAAGTACAACTCCTTCCGACTCTAAAGACGAGAAATAAGCTTTCACAGACCCTTGCTGAAGATAAACACCGGTATAATCACTCCCCGGATAACAGAACACATTGAACTGAGTACCCAAAGCCTTTACATCGATCGTTCCGGTAGAAACAATAAAAGGTACTTTTTCGTTTTTAGCCACATTGAAAAAGCCTTCCCCCGATAAAAAAACCTTTCGTTCCTTTTCAAAAAAAGAAGGATAAGATAATTTCGAACCGGCATTCAGCCACACTTTCGTTCCGTCAGGCAACGTCAGTTCCGCACGCTGTCCGGCAGGGACAAGCAGTTCCTGCTGAAAAGCGATCAATTCTTTCTGTTCTGCCAGATTCCCCGAAAAATAGTAAGAGGCCAGCATCCATGCAGAAACAAAAGCAATTACAATGATCGCAGCATACCGGCTGAAAGAGATCAGCATTACTTTTCGTTTTTGAACATTAACCAGCTTTCTGAAACAGGCATAATTTATCCGGCCCTGCTCCTTGTCCATCCGTTCGGGAGTCAATTCGAGCAAGCTATGTAAATGTTGATAATCTATTATCCGGGATTTCAGCACAGGGTCTTTGTAGGCTTCTTTCAGAAGCTGATCCTGTTCTTCTTTTGATAAATTTCCCTGACAATATTTTATTATTCTTTCATCCATCGTGTACGATTCTTTATATAGTAAACGAACAGGAAAAATAATCCCCCTAAATAAAATCAATTTTTTTTCTGTTTATCTCAATTTTCCCAGGAAGATAAAAGGAACAAGAGTAGCGGTAAGTGGTTTTTCAGTTCCTCCCTCAACTTCTTATAAGCTATAGTCATTTGGCTTTCAATGGTTTTCACAGAGACATTCAATTCTTCTGCTATTTCTTTCTGCTTTTTCCCTTCTATTTTACTCATTACAAAAATTTCCCGGCACCGTTCGGGTAACGTATCAAGTGCTTTCTCTATGATGTCTTTTATATTGTCTTCAGAAAGGCCTTCTATATTAAAAGCCTCCAATGAATCAAATTTCATACGGAAAGACAGATCGAACTCCTCCTGCATTTTAACAGCAGCTTCCTGTTCCATCAACCTCCGCCGTAAATAATCGATACATTTATTTTTCACAGAGGTAAATAAATAGGCAACCAGATTTATGTGGAAACCCAGTTCCTCTCTCTTTTGATAGAACTCCAGAAAAACATCCTGTGCGATATTTTCAGCCTCCTCATCAGAAAGGACATAGTCGCGTGCAAAATATTTGACACGCGAATACCATGTTATGTAAAAATTCTCGAAATCCATCAATATATCCGATATCTCAAAACAAACTCCTTACTATAAACAAAAGTAAATAAAAACATCGAATATGCAAAAGTCATTATTTATAAACCAAATAAACCTCGAAAGTAAATAAAAACTTTCGAGGTTTACAATCATACTACTAATTATGTAACAGCTACTTCTAAACAAGTAGCTATCATTCTGTCAATTTATACATTTCACAAGCTGCCATCAGAAAACCTCCGGTCCCATACACCTGTGTCATTCTTTTTTCAATTCTCTTCGGAGCCTGCCCTACCGGTTGTACCCAACAGACTTTTCCTTCCGTATCTACTGAAGCGACAAGCGCTTTCCAACCTTTCGTTACTACCGGTAAAAATTTATCTTTAGGCAGATATCCCTGATTTATACCGTAAGCCAATGCATAAACAAACAACCCCGTACTACTCGTTTCAGGATCCGGATATGTTTCCATATCCAGCATACTTGTCCGCCAAAAACCATCTTCACACTGCAACTCAGCTACCCGGTCACTCATTTCACGGAATAGTTGTAGATAATACGGACGATATTTTTTATCCCCTGCCGGTAAGGTTTTCAATATTTCAGCCAGGCCACCCATAACCCAACCATTACCACGCCCCCAGAAAACCTTCTTTCCGTTTGCCTCACGTTTATCCAGATAATTCCCATCACGGAAAAATAACTTCTCTTCTTTATCATATAAATGTTCGTAAGTCGCTTTGAATTCCTTATCGGCAAATTTCATAAACGCCCTATTGCCGGTAATCGCATACAGACGGGAATAAACTGCCGGAGCCATATATAAAGCGTCACACCACCACCAACGGTCACTTTTTCCTTTCGATATATCGATATTTCCTTTTGGTTGGTGTTCGAGTACCCATTCCGCACGTGCCAATGTTGGAATTAACATATTGTCCTTCTTGTACTTTACATACATATCCAAATAAGCCTGAGCCACACAAATATCATCCGCATTATACATACGGTTACCTACCTGCCAATATTCTTTATTGAAGATATTCTCCAAATACTTAAAATATTTATTATCACCGCTCAATTCTGCCCAGTCGAACATTCCGTTATATAAAACTCCATTCCTCCAGCCACGGGCGACACCACTACTAAACGGCGCTGTTTTATAATCACGAAGCTGCCAATCCGCAACCTTAGCGGCAACTGTTTTAATCGCTTCTTTATTCAGGCTGCTATCAAATCCTTTCGCCTTTTGATTCACACGGATAGCACTTTCATAAGACTTAAAGCCAGGATATTTATAATTATAAGCCCATAAGACATTCGGTTGATCACCAGAATAATTACGAACAACAAAAGGACGAATATTGTCACGTTCCGAATCCCGGGTTACCGCCTCTGTCTTCCATTTATCCTTTCCTCCAACAAATGTCCATTTCTCTATTTCAAATACATTATTAATAGGCCGCGAGGTATAAACAACCGAAGGATTCTGATGATCCAGATAAACTCCTCCCGAATAATTTTCTTCGGTTTCCATATAGTTTTTATTATTATAATCATTACGCATAAAACACTGCGCGGCATCCGTTATTTTATGATTTTCCCATTCATTCCCGTTCCAGCGGGCATACCAATAAGAATGAGTACTTCTGGCATGAGAAAAACGGGCATAGACCAGAACAGGTTTTTCTTCCTGATCGAAAGCCACATCCCAAATCCAGGCCTTATCGAATGTTTTTGTTGCATCGTAGACTTTATCGGTCTGACTTGGCATCACTGGCTTATCAAAGCTATCCGATATAATTTCTCCGTTTGCTTTAGTCAGTTTCCCTTTTTCATACATCATAAAATAAATCGAATTCGTTGCTCTATCACGAGGATGGGCATCTGTAAAAGCAAAGAAAATTTTATCTTTATGATTAGTCGTAACTTTCATATAAGGACGGCCACTCTCTCCAAAAATCGTATCATTGACTACAATCGTTACCGGATCACTCCAGGTTTTAAAATCATCTGTCGCTATAAAAGTCGGTTTAAAATTACGTCCTCTAAAGAAGAGATACGTCCGGTTATTTTCTGAAGAAAGCATTACCGGATTGGAATAACAAACACCTAATTTTCCGGGCATATCAGGATCGACTTGCTGTAATTCATTCCATGATGATATATCGGCCGGATTTTTCGATATCGCATAATAAATGGGAGAATTCTTGGTTCCGCCATGAGCAGAGAAAAAAATGGCAATTCGATTGTCAGGAAGTGCCATAACCGATGGATTCGCATGGTCATCGTAATCAAACTTATCTTTCAGTTTATACTGCCGTCTTTCCTGAGTTGCAGGATCATAACTAAAAGCCCAGATACTTCCCTCTTTATCTACAAATCCGCCAATCATCTTATCATTGACATAAATCGCACGGGGATCAGAAAACCAACACCAGGCACCATCATTTGTGATAAAGGCATAATCTTCAGCATAAGGAGGCGTGTCCCATTTATATTGTTGGGCATTCACTCCTCCTGCTAATAAACAACACGCCAGAAAAGCCGTATTACAAACTTTTCGTACATTTCTTGTAATCATATAGTTTTTTGATATTAGATATTATAAAACAGTGTCTTTGCTTAAAGACACTGTTCTTTTAAAAAACACAAATAAAAAACTCACTCATAGTTTCCCGGATTTTCATCCTGCCATTCATTCACTCCATCTCTTACACGGTTTCTGAATGTTAATGTATCCGTTACATAAGAGATAGTACCATCTCCATTATCGTATTTATACTTAAGGAATATTTTTCTATCCTGAAGTAGTTTGGCCTGATTAAAACGGGATTCTCCGTCCGGCAATACATTTATGTCAGAGGAAGAAGATTTTCCCACCGTAATAGTCCCGTCCGAATTTAAAGTCAACTTCATAGAACCTTTATCCGCATCATCTGCCAGACCGTTTGTCTCCAGTTCGAAAGGAGCGACTGTAGATAAAGTCCAGACTTTAGATTCCGGCTGTGGTATCTGGGTATAGTAAGCAACCGTATTCAGCGTATTACCAGCCGCATCCTTTACAACCCGAACTCCTCCATGCCAATAATTACCGAAAAGCATATTTTCATATTTCAATCCGATCACAGCATACCGCATGGGCTCTATGATAGAATCCGCATCAGCCGACTCTATATAAAAAGGTAATGCATAAGCTGCTTTCAATGTCTTCGGATCAGAAAGAAATTTAGCAGAATCCGCATAGACAGTAACTGTTCCGCCATGTGACCCCTTACGAATCACCATCTCTTCCGAATTACTTAATGAATAATAATCTGCTGGCATAGGCAACAGTTCATTTACACCCGCGACAGAATTCTTTATATAATTCTGTCCGCTTTTCATCCGTGCCAAAGCATCCGGTGTCACCAGATCATTCTTTATCTGATAACGAACAACACGGTCCTTATTATTTTTCAAAACCCCGGCCAATACAGTCCCTACATCGATCTTCAACCCCTCGCCAACGACAAAAGTCCTGACATTCTCCTGATAAGGAAAATAAACCCCATCATAATCATAATCTTTCACATATTCGTCATAGCAAGAAGTCAAAGCCGCAGCCAATAATATAAAAACTCCTATCTTTTTCATGCTTCTATGTTTTTATTAAATTCATTTTACTGCCAGTTATCCCAGCCTTTATTCTGTTCCAATTTATCCATTCTCAAGATATCATCATAGGGTAACGGAAGATAAGGTGATGTATAAATTCTATTTTCTACAACATCCTTATCATAATCAAAAGTATTCTCCGCATTCTTCAAAATTTTTGCTTTATAGACAGGTTGATTCAACATTTCAATGCTGCCATCTTTCGACCATCTCCTAAGATCATAAAAACGCATACCCTCGAAACAAGTTTCCAGACGCCGTTCATTCTGTATAAACTTTCTGAACTGATCTTTTCCCATTGTAGCGACCTCGTCCAGATAAGGATCATCGTCCGTATAAAGCTCTTTCCCATCATAAGTTTTTCTGGTACGCAAATATTTCATGGCCTCCTTTGCCGACAATCCGTCAATCGTATGATTAGGTCCTCCAATTTCATTAGCTGCTTCTGCGAAGTTCAGAACCATATGGGCCCAACGAATATAGAAACGGGAATGCGGCATCTTCTTTACGGTCGCATCACTCCAGTTTAGTCCCATATAAATATATTTCTTTATATGATAGTTCGTACGGCTGGTCGCTTTATTTCCTGCGGCATCTTTTCCCAATGCATCTTGATTTTCCCAACATTCAAAAGTATACATAGGCTTTGTCTCATTATTATCTCTGTTGGCTTTCGAATTATTATAAAAAATCACACTGTAAAAACGAGGGTCGCGATTAGCATACGGATTTTTCGGGTCATATAGTTTTGCTCCTTCCGGATGATCTTTCGGATAACCGTTCTTCATTGGAAAAGCATCCACCAGGTCCTGAGTACCCCCTAGCGCACCATTCCCCTGGAAACCAGCCGGATACAAAGCACGTTCCATTGCATCATTATTATTATCATAGCGAGAACCATAAACTATACCCGGAAAATTCGGATCAGTCCAATCAACTCTATTTACCGGATTAAATCCGTTTTTTACATTATCCACATTTAGTTTAAAGTCGATCACCTGTTTGGCATATATAGCTGCCTTCTCCCAACGTGTCATATCATTCTCCGGATTAAACAGCGGACTGGCATATGTAAGATACATTTGCGATTTGAGGGCAGTCATTGTGATACCGTCTAAACGGCCCCAATAACGAGAACCGGCATAAACCAGATCGCCCGCATTTTCCACTAAAAAATCGCGATGCGCGATCGGCAAATAAGCGTATGCGGAATCGCAATCACTCTCTATTTGTTTTACGCACGCGGCATACGTATCTCGTGCAAGGTTCATATCGTCCTCAAAAACATTTACCGGTTCGGTAATAATAGGGAACCCCAGCAACTCGCCACTCTTTATACCGATACCACCATAACGCCGAAGTAAATCCCACTGGAACCAGGCACGCAACGCAAAAGCTTCTCCCTGTAAACGATAACGTACCAGATCGTTAAAATGGGCATCTACCATAAAACGAGTATTAAACCCATGTTGATCTTTCAAAAATTTGTTGACTAAAGCGATTCCTTTATAATCCTCTATCCAATAAGCCTCAAAAGGATCCTTTGACGGAGTTAAAGCTCCGGTAGCCAACTTTGCCATCGCATGTGTAGAGCTCGTTACTACCGCATCATCGGTCGCCCCATCCAGAAAAAAGCCATTATTATGGTTATAATTACGCTGCATATAGTCATAGCACTGTCCGACTAATCCTTGTACAGCATCCTGGCGCTCCCAAAAATCCTCTTCCGATAATCTGCCGTAAGGATAAGGATCCAGAAAATCCGCACAGGATGTGCTCATCATAACTACTACTGCAAAAAGACTTGTTTTTACTATATTTTTCATCTTACTCTTAATTTTAGAAGGTTAATTTGACTCCGCCCGTAAACGTTCTATTCAGCGGATAACGATCTATCCCCGAGGTTGCAGATTCAGGATCAATATCTTTTATTCCGGAAATTGTTGCCAGATTAGCACCGCGAACAAAGAAACGAGCCTTACGGATACCCATGAAAGCGGAGGCTGCCAAAGGTAGATTATAAGCAATTTCAATATTCTGGATTTTAAAATAATCACCTTTTTTCAACCAAAATGTAGATGCCTGATAATTGTTTTCCACTTTATAATATGTCTGCCGAGGTAACTTATCAGTACCCACATTCTCCACTAAATATTTTGAATAATTATTATCACCCCAACCGTTATGGAAATATTTGCTGGTCAAGGGAATATCAAAACCAGAACGGCCGTCTCCGATAATCGTTAACTCGATATTTTTATAAGCCAGATTAATATTCAATGCATAAAACAAACGAGGAGATGTATTCCCTATCTGTTTCATATCATTACCATCCACAACTCCGTCATTATTCAAATCTGCATATTTAAAATCTCCAGCTTTCAATTTTTCATCGAACAGTTGAGGTATTTTATTTGCTTCTTCATCCGAACTAAACCGTCCCTGATGAACCAATCCAAAATAAGCATCTGTCGGTTTTCCGATACGACTTTGGTATTCATTACGATAATCAGGTTGATCGAATTGGATGCGCTCAGTTCTCGGTAAAGTAGCCATCGCACCGATTGAATACCGGAAATCACCTATTTTATCTGTATATTTTGCAGAGAGTTCCACTCCGTAATAACGCGTTTTATTAAAATTCACATAAGGTGTTGCCAGCAAACCGATAGCCAACGGATACCGGTTAGTCGGTTTCACCCATTCATTAGTACGAAGAGTATTATAATAACTAACACTGACAGACAATTTACGATCCAACATAAGAGCATCCAAACCGACACTAAACTCTTTACGTGTTTCCCAATTCAAATCAGGATTACCCAGTTTGTTATAGGTCGAACGGTAAATATTGTTATCCGTATTACTTCCAAACCACTGATTATTCGTATGAGGTCCAAATGCAGTACCTTTATTGTCTACCCCCCATTTATCTTCATACATGAAAAGCGTCGGAGTCAACGCCTGATAGCCGAGTTCTCCATATTCTGCCCTCAATTTAAGAAAATCAATAAATTTCAAGTTTTTCATAAACTGTTCATCCGAGATGATCCAGCTGGCACCGACAGAAGGGAAGAACTGATATTGATATGAACTAATCAGGCTCTGTGTTCCGGCAAAAGTCACAGCCGCTTGCAACGTATACTTATTATCATAGGTATAACTACCCGTCCAATTCACATTTTGTTGGCATAAAGGATTCTCTACCTGGTTACGCGTCAATTTGGAAATATGATAAGTCAATGCAGTGTTGATTCCATGTACATCATTAAATAGTCGATCATAAGAAAATGTCTGATAGCCGGAAAACTGTTGGAAATAATAATCATGCAATTTTGCCTGTCCGGACATTTCCGTCAAATCCCACACTTTTTCCAAAGTTACATCTGTTTTATCAGCATTCGGGGTGGCAATATAAGCTGCAAATTGTTCCGCCTTTCCGATACGGGTCAGGTTATAAGCATTAAACCCGACATACGTTCTGGATTTCAGACCCTTAACCAAATGATTCATATCATAGTTCAAAGCTACATTGGCAACGCCCAAACGCCCCGTTTCGTTATAGTAACCATTATCTACCAAATGACCAATCGGATTTCTTTTAAAAGTGGAACTTACTCCATACCAAGGCAAACCCGATTCTTCATCAAAAGCCGCATATACAGGAAATGCATTGGGAGCAATTGTCGTCGCATCTTCTATAGCCGAATTAAATTCAAAAATATCCAGTTCCGCATCATCACTATTATCCTTCCCATAATCTTTATCATATCCATAGTTGGGAGAGCGGCGAATTGTCAGTCCTCCGAAAAATCCGAATTCCACATTAATAAAATCATTCACATTCATATCCAGATTAGCCCGGGCATTCAACCGGTTATAATCCGCATTATTTCCAATCTTGAAATTATCACCTTCACCCGAATATCCCAGATAAGCATAATACTTAATAAAGTTATTGCCACCCGAAGAAGACACATTAGCCCGCTGATAAGATTTCAGATCATTAAACATCATATCCTGATAGTTAACAGCCGGATATATTTTATCATACGGATCATTTCTATCATAACTGGCAAGTGCCGCGTCATCATATAAAGGAGACAAACCATCGTTGATACGTGCCTGATTATTCAAGCGGGCATATTCTCCGGCTGTCGCCCATTTCGGGAAACGATCTACCGTGCTGACCCCGCCTTCTACATTCACATTCAATATCCGGTCATTAGCCTGTCCTTTTTTAGTCTTGATAAAAATAATTCCATTTGCCGCCCGCGGTCCGTACATTGCTTTACCAACCACATCTTTAACAAATGTAACCGTTTCTATTTCTGAAGGATCCAACTGCATTTCCGTAATATCGATCTGCATATCGTCTATGACATAAATCGGACTGAAACCACGCATATTAGCAGAAACTTTCGTCTTTACCCCGAACTGGCCGCGTGTTTCTTCCGCACTCGTACCGGTCGATCCTTCCCCTTCCGTTATCATTAAGCCGGGAATCAGCCCAACCAACGCATTACGGAGATCATTGGAAGGATATTTTTCCAATTCCTTGCCTGTAATAACAATATAATCGCCCGTCGTATTCCTTTTAAAGTTATAGGTGTACGGCAACTGAATACGATCATCTTCCGAACGATAGAGTAAGGAGTGTTTCAATACAACCGAAGGGTCGTTATTCAACAGAGGCATTGAAGTAACTACTTTTTCAAATCCCGGTTTAGAAACAGTGATAAAATCGGTTGGTTTCGCTTTCAGTTTATATTCACCGTTTTGGTCTGTTACCCCATGGGTAAAACCTTCACCAACCACTATTTCTGCATCAGAAACAGTCTCATCAGCCTCATCCACAACTCGTATGGTGAGTTCTAACACTTTCGATTTTTCTTTTTCCTGTGCAGACAGATTACCATAGCCGGTCAGAAAAAGTAAAATCAAACCTACGCATTTTGTTATGACATATAGTCGTTTATATAGATTCATATAATTCTTCTTTTTTTATGGTTCTTATCACCAAATTGGATTCAAACTGGTATCAAAGTTTTTCAATTTATAATAATCATCCGAATGGAACGGAAAATAATACATAGCATCGTGCCATCTGACCTGACGTCCTTCTTCCAACGGCTGCCGTGTATATTTAAATCCGGTAGGATATTCAGCGCTTTTCTCCACTTTCTCAATATCCATTCCATATAATTTTGTCGACATGATTACCGGAGCATCCTTCCAGCGTCGGATATCAAAGTAATGATGACCCTCGCCATATAATTCGATTGTACGTTCATTTTTAATATGCTTTCTGAACGTTTCCGTATCCTTCGTATAAATTGATTTAACCGGAACCATATCAACACGTTCTCTAATCAGGTTGATAGCATCTATAGCAGACATAGAAGCCCCTGGGGCTTTTCCGGACGGACCATAGGCTTCATTTGCTGCCTCGGCATAATTAAGATATAATTCAGTCAAACGAATCAACGGATCTGTCGTCAAAGTATTTACCTGATTCTGGACACTCATATCGCCAAAATATTTCCGGGTATAATACCCTGTATGACTAACACCAACATAACTCTGATCTAAAAGTGTAGAATATTTAAATTTTCCATTATCATTCTCATAATAGATATTTGCCTTATTTTTAACTTCTCCATCTGCCACTTTCGCCCATATTATATTTGCCTGATTGTAAATAACACAATGGTAAAAACGAGGATCACGACTTACATAAGGATCTTGTTCATTATAATGTCCTAATTTGATAGCCTCTTTTCTATCCTCTTCCGTATTCAAAGGATCTCCCCACTGTGTTTCGAACATGTCCACAAAATTCTGTGTTGGATTTTCACCGGACACGATTGTTTTCTTATTAGAAAATATTCCATTTTGCAATGCAGTCGGAGCATTTCCATAATTTTTATTTCCCGCATGCCAGGCCCATATCTGCTCATTTGTATATTTTACACCGTACATATTATCCGTATACCTGTCTCCGTCAATCAAAGCATACTGATATTTTTGTGCCAATTGGATCGCCTCCCAACTGGCAACAGCTGCATCTTCCCAATCTTTCGAACCATTCGCATTATTCAACGGACTTGCCGCATACAATAGCGCTCTGGCTTTCATTGCCTTAGCAGCTACGCCATTGGGTTTCTCCAAATCCGGGTCATTCAAATGTCCTGGTTCTCCTGGTCCCGGATCACGGCGTATTTTTCCCGCTTTCTCGAAAGCGACAAAAGCTGAATCCATATCCAATGCAACGCACCTCAAACTTTCATTTTTGGAAAGACGCGGAATATCCCATTCATCATAAACACCGATCGACTGATTCAGATACGGCATCGGACCCCAATAACGATTTAATACAAAATGTGCATATCCCCGTATGAAATAAGCTTGTCCTCTCAAATCTTCAATATCTTCCTGAGTAGCATCTTTGATCTGATCAACTTTTTCCAATGCGATATTCGAGACCCGTATTACTTTAAACATAGCATCAAGGATAGGTCTTCTGGTTGCCGAAGTTTGATAGGTAAAAAAATTGATATCTGTTCCCATCACTCCGCCTTTTATCCTTTGACCACCAAGTAAACGTCCATTATCAGCCAGTTCTGTTAATGCCTCCAGCCCATAACGTTGATCCCAATTCGCGATACTCAATGCATGAGCACATGTAATATTCTTGTTCTCTTTACCCCCATAAACGGTATAAAAGAATTTCTTAAAATTCACATGTTTAGTAAACACATCTTCTTCTGATAAACCAGACTCCGGGGCTTTATCCAAATAATCCGTACAAGAAAATTGTGTTGACAAACCAATTACTGCAATAAATAATAATATATATTTCTTCATATTGATTTAAGTTTTAAAAAGCGACTTTCAAACCAACTTTATAAGTACTCATCTGAGGATAGAATCCGCGAGCAAAATCTTTTCTTTCCGGATCACCTTCTAACAAACTCGTAATCGTAAAAAGGTTATTTCCCGAAGCATATACTGTAACGGCAGAAATACCGACCCACTTCTTCAAGTATTTCGGTTTTATGTTATAACCCAGATAAATCTCTTTCAACCGAATATAGTCCGCTTTTCTCCAAAAACGATCTTTAATCATTATACCATATCCGGCATAAGCATCTCCTCCCCCCCAAGATAACATAGGAGGATTTCCCTGTCCCACATAATGCAAAGTCGAATGATTTGCATTAGGATTAATCGGCGTCCAATAATCCAATTGAGACTCATGAACCCGAAGAGAACCACTGGTAAACTCTGCCTCAAATGCTTCATTATACTCAACATATTTACCGGAATTTCCCTGAAACAAAATACTAAAATCAAAATTTTTATAGGAAAATCCTCCGGATAAAGAAAAAGTTATCGGCGGATAAAGAGTTCCGTCAATTGCATACTTATCATAAGTATCTATTTTTCCGTCAGCCGTATAATCCAAAAATTTATAATCACCTACATTTATATTGCCTATAGTTGTTGGAGCCGGATTATTATGAATATCATCCACAGACGTATAATATCCGGAACCCGTTAATAAAGCCCCATCAAACTGAGCTCCATAAGGTTTTCCAGCCGCTTTTTTATATTCCGGGGCATAGGGTAAATCATCTTTATCTACAATCCGGTTTTCATTGAAACCAAAAATTCCCTTCAAATTATAACTTAATCCATACGAAGTTGTTTTGTTAAATCCCAGTTCAACTTCCAGACCATGCTTTTTCATTGAACCTTTGTTTAATTGTTTAAACCCGTTATTACCAATCAACATGGTATTACTTTGAGGATTTAACAACATATGTGTTCTTTTTTCATCAAAAAAATCAACTCCTACAGTTATCATATTATCTAAAAAAGCCATTTCAATACCCAAGTCTCTTTTTCGAGCTTCCTCCCACTGAGCGTATATATTAGGTACTTTATCTTCATAAATATAATTTCCGTTAGCACTATATTCGCCAATATAAAGCCATCGTTCACTAGCGGAATCACTACCTACTTTCCCATCAGAATAACGGAATTTCAATTTGTTCATCCAGGAGATATTATCTTTAAAGAACTTTTCTTCCGAAACAACCCAACCGACAGCACCGGAAGGGAAAAAACCAAAACGATTAGAAGGGGCAAACCGTTCGGAACCAGTGTACCCAATATTGACCTCCAATAAATATCTTTTATCAAAATTATAAGTAGCACGACCTACCCAACTCTCGTTATAGTAGGCAAAATCTGTTCCTGAATTTTTCTGATGACGGCTCATTAATGCCAGTGCCGTTACATTATGTTTTCCAAATGAACGTTTATAATCCAATGAAAACTCATAATACAAATTACTGTAATAACCATTTTCCAATCCGCCCACATTAATATCCAACGGAGGCTGCGTCCAACTTTCGTTTCCTTCACCTTCCCTGAACCAAGGATTCATTCCTGTCCCTATTTTATCAAAATTAAGCGTATATTGAGGAACCGACCAATCAGCTGTCAGAGATTTATTTTTATAATACGTACTTAATGACACTTTTGCCTGGACGGACAGTCCTTTCGTTACCATATCCAAATTCTGTTTAAGAATAAGATCCGTAAATAATTTAGAAGATGTATATTCATTAAATTTCCCCTGGTGAAGAGCGGAATAAGGATTTCCTCTTGCATCATTCTGTGCTGCCGCCAGACGATCTCCGGACGCATCCGGATAATCCAGATCCGGAACCTGCTCCAAAACCCATGCCGGATAATAGGCTGGATACAATGTTGTACTAGCCTGATAAACCGGCCTCCAAGGATCTTCACCTGGAGTATTCTGTATACTAATATCTCCTCCGATATTAAAGGATAGAACAGTAGACTTAGTCAAATCAAAATCCAGATTTCCACGAAAATTAAAACGATCATACTTATATCTCGTATCGCAATAACCTTCATTCAAAGAATTAAAGAATGAACCCTGATGATAATATCCTAAAGAAGCAAAGTATTTCACAAAATTTGTACCGCCGCGTATATTAAAATTAGCATTCGTTACCGGCGCAAAATCACGAGCCAGTACATCAAACCAATCAACATCCGGATAACGGATTGAATTCAACGGAGTAGAAGGGTTCCGGTACTCATCAAGTACATTCTGAGGGGTTAGGCTCTGAAAAGTCCCGGCATTCATCAATCCGACATTATACATACTCATTGTCGTATAAGAATTAACATGCCTAGGCATTCGGGTCGGCAGTTCAATACCGTAAGAAGCTGAAAAATCTAATTTCGGTTTAGATTCCACACCGCGCTTAGTCGTCACCAAGATAACCCCATTAGCCCCTTTTGCACCGAAAACAGCTGTTGCCGACGCATCTTTCAAAACAGAAATCGTATTGATTTCATTCGGGTCGAGATCTGCAAAATCACGTTCCACTCCGTCCACCATAACCAAAGGTTTAGAGCTGTTCCAACTGGAAACACCACGAATAATAATATCATTCGTTGTCTGTCCCGGTTGACCAGATTGCTGCATAGTTAATACACCGGATAGTTTACCGGCAATTGCAGCAGTCACATCAGACACTCCAGATTGCACCAAACTCTTATTTCCAACCTGTGTGATCGCACCCACAACACTTTCTTTTTCTTGGACTCCGTATCCAACGATCACTACTTCTTCCAGATGTTCCGTATCCTCTACCAGTTCTACAGAGACATGATTCCTTTTACCCGGTTTTATCTCTACCGTTTTATATCCGATAAAAGAAACAACCAACGTACTGTTAGCAGGCACTTTCAATATAAATTTACCATCGACATCCGTTATTATACCCATTGTCGTTCCTTTAACCAACACATTGGCTCCGATAACAGGTACTCCTGTCTCATCCACCACAACACCCGTCAATTCAATCGGTTGTTGTTGTATGGAAGGAGTTACGGATCTATCCATTTTCTGTTTAATAATAACCTGCTTTTCGTTAATTTCAAAAGTCAGATTAGAATTTACAAAAAGAGGCTTTAAAATATCCTCTATAGAACCGGAGGTAGTCTTTAGAGTAACTTCTTTCTCTAACTCAGCTTTTATGTCTTCCGAATAAAAGAATATATACCCGGTCTTTTCTTTTATCGTTTTAAAGACATCCAACATGGTTGTTTTTCTAGCTTTAACTAGTTGTTCTATCGATACGAAAACATGATCCGTGTGAGCATGAATATTAGTAGCTCCTAATAATAGAACTACAATAAATCCCACACTTTCAAACATTTTAAGAAGAGAACGTAACCGATTTGTATTGTTACGACTTACTTTTTTCATACATTTGTATACATTTTAGGTTTTTCAATTTACTACTGGAAAATTTAAATTCAATCAAGCCTGGATAATTGCCGTTATCCGGGCTTATTCTTTACTGATTAACAATGACTCTCTTTACATTTTACATAGGCTTTTCATTTTTAGTTATTATTCAATTATAATAGTCTCCGATTCAAACCGATAAGTAAATTCATATAACAAAGAAAGAGACTTCATCACCTGATTTACATCATCAAAAAGAATCAACTCACCACCACATCGCCTACCGGCCACTGATGGATCACACTTTATCTCTACATTATAATAACGGCTCAACCGTTTCAATACTTCGGCTACAGTTTCTCCCTTAAACTGAAGAATTCCATCTTTCCATGAAGTGTAGTCGTACACATCGACTGGTACGACTTTATTCTTGTGATCGTTCATCTCTAGTTTCTGATTAGGAATTAATTTTATTTCTTCATTCATCTCTGTTTTTACAGCGACCTGCCCTTTAACCAAAACGACAGACTGAAGTTCTTCATCAGAATAAGCAGAGACATTAAAACTCGTCCCTAGCACATTGACTGTAAATTTAGGAGTTTGCACATAAAAAGGTTTCGACTCGTCTCTGACCACCTCTATATAAATTTCACCCTGCACTTGAATCATTCGCTTTTCAGAAGAAAATGTCGAGGGGAAACGTAAAACAGATCCGGCATTAACCCATACTTTCGATCCGTCCGGCAATTGCAATGAGGAACGTTTTCCACGGGGAACGACTAAGGTATTATAAACCATTTTTTCCTTCGGGTCCACTTTCGATTCTGATAAATAATTTTTCTGCCCTTTGGCATTCTGTACATAAACAGTAGAATCGTAGGCAATAATAGCATTATCTTCAATCTCAATTGTTTCCGCTCGATCTGTGATTAAAGTAACTTCCGTATGAACAGTATCGCTTACCGGGAGAACAGCCAAACTATCTTGACCGACAGATGAATCATGACTCATATAAACCGGAATCAAAAACAAAACTCCGATCAGGCAGGCTGCAACCAGTGCCCCATATAAATAAAGGTTATGTTGTTTTTTCTTTTGTGCATTATGGCTTCTATAAACCTTGTCCAATAATTCCTTTTGCTTTTCCTCCGATAAAGAATAATTGTTCAATTGTATTTTTTCAAAATCATGGCACGCTTCTTCATAAAGTTCCTGTTTATCAGGATGTTCCTTCAAATAGGCTTCCCAATATGCAGTAGATTCTTCATCCGACAACAGTCTGTTACGGACAAAGCGCTCATCTTGCCAAAAATCATTTTTTACTTTCTTTTTCATATAAGAAAACAAGTGTTGTTACTATTAAGACAACCTCACTCATTTTTTGCCCCCACAAAAATTCAAATAATTAAAAAAAATGATTTTTTATATCCAATCAGAAGGAAAGATTATCAAAAATAGCGGAATAACAGATGAGGTTGCCTCCTCACGCATATGTTCAATTCCCCTCGCCACCAACTTTCGTGCACCTTTCTGGGTCAGGTCTAACATATCTGCAATCTCATCATAGGAAAGTTTTTGCATATACCTTAAATAGATGGCTTCCCGTTGCCGATCCGTTAAAGTATCCAGCAGAGATTTTACTTTCTGTACTCTCATAGCAGCTTGTTCACGGTCTATCAGTTCATCCAGTAAATCGACCTCAACAACAAATAAATGTTCACACTGTTCTACGTCACTATATTCATAGGGGATTTTTAAGACATTCAAAAGTCTGTTCTTAAAACAAGTAAACAAAAAAGATTTTATATTTCTAACGCCTTCAAAAATTTTCGTATTAGATAACAATGACAGGAAAAGATCATGAAGAACATCATACAATTCATCGTCCGAAAGACCGAACCCTTTCCCATAAGCATACAAATTATTCACATAACAAGTATAAATATAGTCAAAACTCTCTCGATCTCCCTGAACTAATTTTTTTATAATATCTTCTTCAGCTACATTCATAAAAGCATTAATAGACTAACCTGTGTCTACCTGCACCTGGTTAACTTCAGCTTCCAAATATAGCCATTTTTTTATTATATGCTTTTTTATTGAGCAAAAAGCATATAATACTTACCTCATAACAAACAAATACTCCATATGCAGTTAATACTTCCAATCCGGATAGCCACAATTCGGAAAACGAGCACAACCAATGGTATATTATTTGTTTTTACTATGTTAATCAATCTACTAACTCATCAAAACCTTCCAAAACCTTTCCGGAAGATAAATGTTCCCGACCCAAATAGCCTCATTAAACAAAGGAGCAATTTCTTCCGGAAGAAAGCCAGCAATTCCACAACCGATTTCTGTTACCAGAAAAGTCATTTCCGGATGTTGCTTTGCAAAACAGATAAAATCCTTTACATAAGGATCGATTTTATCCACACCGCCATGCATCGTTGGTATAGCATACGTTTGTCCCTGTAAACCGACACCTTGTCCCCATACGGCTCCCCATTTACGATAAGCCAGGAGAGCGGCACCTCCACCATGAGCTCCTGCCAAATTACTACCAAATACAAAAATCTCATCCGGCTTCAAGTCCTGTATCCGATTGTTTGTTATGCGCTGTTTATACATACTATTCTTCCTGCTTATCCGCCGCCAGCAAATACATCACCTTATTCCGATAGCCCACCTTGACGAGTACGCCTTCCTCCACGAACTTCTTCAGATCTATTTCCGCCCGGTAACGGCTACAACCAAATTCTTTAGCATAAGCACGCGGAGTCACACTTTCCCAATGTTTCATGTATTTCAACAATTTATCTTTTAGTGTCTCCCTGTTATCAAGTATCTTTTTATCTTTTTCAAACTCCAGATCGATTTTCCTTAACTTTTTTCGTAGAGAAGTGGAACAACGGTAATTAATTCCATCTACGTAAACCGTTCCCTTGTTTCCGTTTTCTTTATTCGGAGTAGTTTTCAATGATGGCGAGAAATACCCCAGATCATCCAACTCGATATGGCAGCCGTCCTCCAGGGCCAGTTCGACCACCCAGGCAAATGAATCCAAGACACTTTTGACTTCTGCCGACGATACAGCAGAACGTTCGCTTATCAACCTGCAAACTTTTTCCAGATTATAAGTTCCCCTGCTGATCGCACGGGCATGTGTCAACCGCATGCCTTTACGTCCATTCGGCTTCGGCGTGTAGTAAGCTTTAAATTTTATTGACATGGTATTATTTATTTGGTTACATACTCTTTTCATCTATATGCCTTACTAATTTGAATTAGTACGGCAGGTAATCAATGGTTGATAATCCTCGGCCGTTTGGCTCACAATTATCGACCGATTGGCACATAATTATCAACCAAACGGCCGACAATTATCAGCCGCTAAATCCATTAGCATCAAAGATACAACAGAAAGGGAGAAATTATCCTCCTGAACGCTTATATTTTATTGTTTCCCGCGTATTATCTTCAACACACATGAAAATTTTCTCATCGACATCCTCTTATTAGACCTTAATAAGAATTAATAATTCTGATTATCGCAATATATTTCTTACTTTTGCAAGTTAGAAATCATAGGTATACTATAAGAAGTAGCATGGAAAAGGAGAATAATCCCATATATGAACGCAATACGCTGGAGTTTGTAACTGTAGCGCTGGAATTTTGTACATTTGTTGAAACAGCCGGACAAAACGGCCTTTTTGATTTTATAGATAAAGGAATCAAGCTGTTACCTCTGCTCTATCTGAAAGCGACACTGTTGCCGGAAGCAGAAGTGGACGATGAAGATGACGAACCGGAACTGACTGTTACGGAAGATATGTACGAAGCCGTGCGGACCCGTATTGCCGCCCTGCTGGGAGAAAAAGACTCTTACCTGGAGACATTTCATCCGGATATGCAATACAGCGACACGCCAATCGCTGCATTTATCTCGGAGAACCTGG
The DNA here is from genome assembly GCF_023656795.1 of Parabacteroides caeci. Taxonomy (NCBI): domain Bacteria; kingdom Pseudomonadati; phylum Bacteroidota; class Bacteroidia; order Bacteroidales; family Tannerellaceae; genus Parabacteroides; species Parabacteroides caeci. Next base: position 59,208 of record NZ_JAMOKT010000010.1, on the reverse strand, counting down.
CGGATGTTTACCAGGACACAGGAAATTTTGTTTCACTTTTCCGACAGGGAAATGAGGAAGTCATGCTTCAGGCTATTGCTTTATGCCGCGCCAATTTCCAGGAGTTCTGGGGACAGCAACTCTTAAATGCACTAAAAGCGCTTCACACTATCCGTTACAGCGATGAAGAAATTATTGAAACGAACGAGGAATGATGACACAATATACACACACAATAACAAAAGAAGAGATATCACTTCTTGAAATAGAAGAATTTCCGGGACGGATCCTTGTTATCGACACCGAAAAGGATGCCGATAAAGCCGTCAGCTATTTAACCCAGTTCGAAGCGGTTGGCTTCGATACGGAAACACGTCCCAGTTTTAAAAAGGGAACACGCTATAAGATTTCGTTGATGCAGATTTCGACAGACGAGGCTTGCTTCCTGTTCCGGTTGAACAGAATCGGTATTCCGCAATCGCTTGAAGATTTTCTGGTTAACGATAAAATATTAAAAATCGGGTTATCCCTGCGCGATGATTTCGGTGCCATGCGGAAGCGGACGGATATCAAACCGGCTAACTTTCTGGATTTGCAGAATTATGTGGGACAGTTCGGCATCGAGGATGCCAGCCTGCAAAAGATCTATGCGATCCTTTTCGACAAGAAAATATCGAAAGGCCAGCGCCTGAGCAACTGGGAAGCTGATGTGCTGACCGAACAACAAAAGAAATATGCAGCCCTGGACGCCTGGGCTTGTCTGAAAATTTACAACCAATTGAATCAAGATAAATAAGAATGAACTATTGTAAAATCTTTCTCAAACCGAAAAAGGAAGAATCGTTGTTGCGCTTCCATCCGTGGGTGTTCTCCGGAGCTATCCAAAGCATTGAAGGGAATCCTGAAGAGGGCGACCTGGTAGAGGTGTACGGAACGAACCAGCGTTTTCTGGCTATCGGCCATTATCAGATAGGCAGCATCGCCGTACGTATCTTATCGTTCAAACCGATTACGATCGATGCGGATTTCTGGGTAGAACGTATCCGCGTGGCTTATGCTATTCGCCGCGAACTGGGACTGGCAGGTGTGGAAAACAATAATACTTTTCGCCTGATTCATGGGGAAGGAGATAATCTTCCGGGACTCGTTATCGACATGTATGCCCATACGGCTGTTATGCAGGCGCATTCAGTCGGTATGCATTATGCCCGCCACGAAATTGCCGAAGCGTTAAAAACGGTACTGGGAGATACTTTACAGAACATTTATTATAAATCGGAAGCGACTCTTCCTTATAAAGCCAATCTCGGCAGTGAAGACGGTTACCTGTATGGCGGAGAAGTAGAGGATATTGCGACTGAAAACGGACTGAAATTCTGTGTGGACTGGCAGAAAGGACAAAAGACCGGTTTCTTTGTGGACCAGCGCGAAAACCGTTCTTTGCTGGAACGGTACGCCAAAGGTCATTCGGTGCTGAACATGTTTTGCTACACCGGTGGATTTTCGTTCTATGCGATGCGTGGCGGTGCCGAAGTAGTTCATTCGGTAGACAGTTCGGCCAAAGCTATTTCGCTGACAAATAAAAATGTGGAATTGAACTTCCCTGGCGACCAGCGACATAAAGCTTTTGCGGAAGATGCCTTCAAATATCTGGAAAAGATGGGAAGCAATTACGATCTGATCATTCTGGACCCGCCGGCCTTTGCCAAGCATAAGAACGTGCTCCGCAATGCTTTGCAAGGATACCGTAAACTGAACGCGATCGCTTTTGAAAAGATTAAACCGGGAGGTATTTTATTTACTTTCTCCTGTTCGCAGGTTGTCAGTAAAGAGAATTTCCGCCTGGCCGTATTCAGTGCCGCAGCACAATCCGGACGTAGCGTCCGTATCCTGCATCAACTGACGCAACCGGCCGATCACCCGGTCAATATTTACCATCCGGAAGGGGAATATCTGAAAGGATTAGTTTTATACGTTGAATAAAAATATAAAACTCTAACTAAAACGGGGGTATCTAAAAAGTCACTCATTCGTCCTTAAGAATTGAATATTTGAACTCAATCTCAGAAGGTATCCGAATAAACCAGAGTCAAAAATACTTTTTAGACAGTCCCGTTTTTATACTTGCAACCAACGCCCCATAACTATTCAAAAATTGATTTCTTCTCCCACCTTTTGCATAAAACACGACCTTATAATTACTTGAAATAAAGAATATTTTTTTAACTTTATCCCCTGTAAACAATTAATTTCAATCTCTAAAGCTATATGAAGCATTATCTAATACTCATTACATCAACCTTATTTTTGCTAGGTTGTCAAAGCTCTAAAGAGAATATAAAAGAGCAATCTTTAAAAACTATTCATCATATTGATTTCTCCCAGGTGAAAATCAATGATAATTTTTGGTCTCCCAGACTCAGCAAACATATTTCTACCACTCTACTTGTTTGCATAGATCAAATAGAGAATCAAACCGGACGCATCCGCAATTTCGAAAATGCAGCTAAAGGAGAAGGAGAACACTCCGGTATCTTCTTTGACGACTCCGACGTTTACAAGGCGTTAGAAGGCATTGCTTACAGTCTGATCAACAATCCTAACCCAGAACTGGAAAAAAAGGCCGATGAATGGATCAACAAAATCGAAGCCGCACAACAATCCGATGGATATATCAACACCTTTTACACGCTTACCAACCTCGAAAAACGGTGGACAAACATGGATAAGCATGAAATGTATTGTGCCGGACACCTGATTGAGGCTGGAGTAGCTTATTTCCAAGCTACCGGCAAACGCAAGCTACTTGACGTATGTATCCGGATGGCAGACCATATGATGAGACAATTCGGACCGGAAAAGGCACACTGGGTGCCGGGACACGAGGAAATCGAGTTGGCTCTTGTCAAACTTTACCAAATTACTTTGGAGGATAAATATCTGGATTTTGCTTATTGGTTGCTGGAAGAGCGTGGACATGGCTACGGAAGTATGGGTAACGAAGGAATATGGAATCCTGCTTATTATCAAGACAGTGAACCTGTTCGAAAACTGACAGACATCTCAGGACATGCCGTACGATGCATGTATCTATACTGCGGCATGACTGACGTGGCTGCATTGAGAAATAACACAGAGTACATTGACGCATTAAACCGTTTATGGGATGATGTCGCATTACGAAACATGTACATCACCGGAGGTATCGGTTCATCCAAGCATAACGAAGGGGTCACGAAAGATTATGATTTACCGAACTTGGAGGCATATTGTGAAACCTGTGCTTCGGTAGGCATGGTATTTTGGAACCATCGTATGAATCAGATTACAGGCGATGCGAAATACATCGATATACTGGAACGCTCCATGTACAACGGTGTGCTTGCCGGTATCTCCCTAAGCGGCGACCGATTCTTCTATGTGAATCCTTTGGAGTCAAAAGGAGACCATCATCGGCAAGAGTGGTATGGCTGCGCCTGTTGCCCCAGTCAACTCTCCCGTTTCCTGCCAACCATCGGTAATTATATCTATGCTATTTCCGACGATGCACTCTGGGTCAACCTTTACATCGGCAATACAACCCGATTTACCCTTAACGACGACAACGTCATCCTACGGCAAGAAACGAATTACCCTTGGGACGGCTCCGTCAAACTTACCGTATCTTCAACCAAAGACCTGGACAAGGAAATCCGACTCCGTATACCCGGTTGGTGCAAAAATTATACCATAACAATAAACGGAAAGGAAGTAGGTCTGTCTCAAGAAAAAGGATACGCTATCGTCTACGACTGGAAACCGGGCGACATGATCTCGTTAGACATGGATATGCCTGTCGAAGTTGAATCTGCCGATCCCCTGGTAACGGAAAACATCGGTAAACGAGCCATTCAACGTGGTCCCCTTGTTTACTGTGCGGAAGAGACAGACAACTCTGCCTATTTCGACCAGTTGACACTTACCTCCGACACTGAATACCACACCTCCTTCGAAGCCGGTCTTCTGAACGGTGTGAAAACTGTCAACGCTAAAAACGAGCAACAATCAATCACCTTCATACCCTATTATGCCTGGGACAACCGGGAAGCAGGAAAAATGAAAGTATGGATAGATTATAAAGAATAACAAGCCATAAAAGAAAAAGCCGCATCGTACCAATGGAGTACGATGCGGCTTTTTCTTTTATGGTCTGTATCAGTTTCAATTACTAAATACCGACTTTTATGATTACAGGATACCCTGAGCCATCATAGCTTTTGCAACCTTCATGAAGCCGGCCACATTAGCACCCTTCACATAGTTTACAGTTCCGTCAGCCTGTGTCCCGTATTTTACACATTGTTCGTGGATAGACTTCATGATGCCTTTCAGCTTTTCGTCTACTTCTTCTCTTGTCCAACTCAGCTTCATTGCATTCTGAGTCATTTCCAGACCTGATACGGAAACACCACCGGCGTTAGCAGCCTTACCCGGAGCATACAGGATTTTAGCTTCCAGGAATGCATCGATAGCTTCCGGAGTAGAAGGCATGTTTGCACCTTCCGATACAGCGAAACAACCGTTAGCCAACAGCGTCTTGGCATCGTCACCGTTCAATTCGTTCTGAGTTGCACTCGGCATGGCGATGTCACATTTTTCACCCCAAGGACGGCCACCCTGAACATATTTACAGCCATATTTTTCTGCATATTCGCGGATACGCCCACGATACAGGTTCTTCAATTCCATGATATAATCCAGTTTCTCACGGTCGATACCGTCCGGATCATAGATATAACCGTCAGAGTCAGACATAGTAACCGGTTTAGCACCCAGTTCGATCAGTTTTTCAACCGTATACTGAGCTACGTTACCTGAACCTGAAACAGCAACCACTTTACCTTTAATGTCGATGTTACGAGTCTTCAACATTTCCAGCAGGAAGTAAACGTTACCGTAACCTGTTGCTTCCGGACGAATCAGTGAACCACCGAATTCGATACCTTTACCTGTGAATGTACCTGTATTTTCGCGGGCCAGCTTTTTGTACATACCATACATATAAGCAACTTCACGTCCGCCAACACCTATATCACCGGCAGGAACGTCTGTATCCGGACCAATGTGACGCCACAATTCCATAACGAAAGCCTGGCAGAAACGCATGATTTCAGCATTTGATTTGCCACGCGGGCTGAAGTCGGCACCACCTTTACCACCACCCATCGGCAGTGTAGTCAATGAGTTCTTGAAAGTCTGTTCGAAAGCCAGGAACTTAAGGATCGATTGATTTACAGAAGCATGGAAACGGATACCGCCTTTGTACGGGCCGATCACGTTGTTATGCTGGATACGGTAACCCATGTTTGTCTGTACCTGTCCTTTATCGTCTACCCATGTTACACGGAATGAGAAAATACGATCAGGAATACAAAGACGTTCGATCAGGTTGCTCTTTTCAAACTCAGGATGTTCGTTATAGGCTTCTTCAATTGTGCCTAAAACTTCAGCCACTGCCTGATGATACTCGGGTTCGTTAGGAAATCTTCTCTTTAAGTTGTCTAAAACTTCATTTGCCTTCATAAGAACTGTTTATTTAGAATGTTATACCAATTTGCTAGTTAGCGTTCTTCTTTTAAGAACGTCGCAAAGGTAAGCCATTTTTTCAAACCGGCAAATATTTGAAAGAAAAAATGATAAAAAAATATCGAAATGATATTTTAAAGAGGCAAACGTGACTAAATGTCACTCATTTCTACGTTTTATGTTTTTATAGACAGGAACGAACACAATGATAGCGGACGCTACCAAGGCAAAAACCACATCAAAGGTTATCTTTTCACTGTAAACAAGCAGCATGTAGGCCAAAACACCCCATAAAAGAGTGAGACACACCGCCTGACTATTTGTTATCTTTCTACGGGCCATCGGTTACATTTTTTTAGTTAGACGAGATTTGTGATCCAAAAAAGATCAATAATACCAAAAACACAGCAATAATCACAAATAAGATGACAATTTGCTTCTCTAACGTGTAATTACGAAGAAAAGGGATATGACGGGCCCATCCGGCTACGACCCGTATCTGCTCAGCTTCTTCATCCTCCGCAGGAATGTCGTACCCGCCGGCTTCCATCACCTCCAACGCCCGGGGCACATCGCTTTCAAGCACCTCTACACGGGCACCGCCAACATCTATATAACCCGCCATCAACTGACTACTATATTCGTTCCTCAAATAACATTCGATATCTTCCGACCTGAGCAAAGCGATCAGTGTCTGGGCCTCTGCCGGATATTGAAACCGGGCTATTTCGACCATTTTATCCGTATCATCCATGAATAGATCTTTTCTGCAAAGAAAGTGATTTTGACTTACATGAGCAAGTTTTCAGCAATACCAGTTGCCTGCCGGATACGGTCAGCCATGCCGATACCACCTTTCATATTACCGGCCAGTATCAGTCCGGGATAACGTGCCTCCAACTGATCGATCGTAGCGAAACGTTCGCCACTGCTCAGGCCATACTGCGGTATTGCATGCTGGTGGCGGAAAATACGGATCATATCCGGTTGCACCTGAATAGGGAATTTCAGCATTGCATGAAATTCATGTGTGATCAGTCCCTTTAGTTCATCATCGCTTAAACGGGTCAGTTCCGCCCGCTTGACACCACCGATAAAAAAAGAAAAGAGGGCTCCTTCTTTCGGTGCACGATTATCGAAACAGGCAGCCGGGAAAAGAATCCCCAGCACATCCTTCTTTTCGCAGGAAGGGACCAGTCCGCCAAAAGCGTTAAAACGCAAGCTACCGGTATTACGAATGCCGACACTCGCCTGTACTACCGGAGCATATTGCAGGTTACTGATCTTATCCATATCTTCCCGGGGAATGAACGGCAGCAGATCAGGCAAGGTATAGGCACCGCTCGTCGTTACGACCTTATTGGCATGCATAAGTTGTTCGCCTTCGGAAGTCGTATAAGTTGCCAGCCAGCCTTTTTCAGACGGACGGACCGTCACGCCGGAAGCCGACAAGGTGATATTTTGGGAACCGATAGCCTCTGCCATCGCTTTCGCCAGATTCTCTAAACCACCGGCAGCGGAGAACACTTTTTTGGTAGCCAACCGGTCACGGGCTGTTTTGGGTTGCCGGGCTTTGGCAATCGTGCCTTTGATAAATCCTCCGTATTGCTGTTCCAGATTATACAATTTAGGTAACGCATAACGGGTAATGAGTTTCAGCGGATCGCCGGCATAAACACCGGAGAGGAACGGGTCTACGGCATAATTCAGGAATGACTTTCCCAAACGGCGGGCAGCCAGTTCACCGACCGACTCATCCGGATTCGTACCTTTTGCCCGGAAAGGTTCGCCCAGAATACGAAATTTATCACCGAGGGTAAACAATGGAGTTGTCACTGCACTAAGCAAGCCGGAAGGTAATGCACGGAAAGAGTTTCCTTTCCAGATCAGGCGGCGTTTGGCCTCTTCATGGGCCGTTTCCAATTGACAGGCAGGCGACAGGGCTTCAAACAGTTCGGCGACCTCGGGATAGGATATTACTCCGGTATTCGGTCCGCTTTCAAAAACGAACCCGTCTTCACGGAAGGTATGTATTTGTCCGCCTACCCGGTTACTACATTCAAGAATATGTACCTGTTTTCCTCCACGGGTCAGTCGGAAGGCGGTAGTCAAACCGGTCAGCCCGGCTCCGATAACCAGAATATCCGTATTATGTTGTTCCATATCAGACAGGTTTTGAAAATGATTTATTGGAATGAAGCATCAGTTTATCCAGCGATGCGGCAACGTTACGGACAAAGAGAGCTCCGCCGGAAGTCATACGGATATGGTTGTCATCATACTCGATCAGGCCGTCGGCAGCAAACTCATTCAGACGATTGTCATTATAGGCGGTTGCCGATTTTATCTCTTCCGCAGAAAGGGAGAAACGGGCTGCCATCTCCTGCCAGTCCAGGGAATAGTTGCACATCAGTGTTTCGATCACCTCACGGGTAATCTGTTCGTCCCGGCTCAACTCATATCCTTTCGATACGGCAAACGTATCGTTTTCGATCCGTTCCATATATTGATTAATATCCTTGCTGTTCTGGGTATAGGCAGTATTCAGCTGGCTGATTCCAGTCACACCGAAAGCATACACCTGTCCGGTTGTACGGCGGGTACAATAGCCCTGGAAGTTACGATGCAAGCGGCCGTTCTTCAACGCCGTATACAATTCATCGTCCTGCCGGACAAAATGGTCCAGGCCGATCGTCTTGTAACCGGCTGTTGACAAAAGTTTCTTTGCCGATTCATACATGCGGCTTTTTTCTTCACTGGGCGGCAATCCGGCTTTTTCCAGAATAAGCTGCTGTTTGTTCACCCAAGGGACATGGGCATACGAGAATGTAACCAGGCGGTCGGGACACAGAACTGCCGCCCGCGTAATGGTTTCCGCAAAACTTTCGGCCGTCTGGAACGGCAAGCCATAGATAAAGTCCATATTGATGCGCGCCCCTTTGCTACGAAGAATCTGAAAGATCATCTCCGCCGGCAACAACGACGGGCGGCGGTTGACCGTCTTCAACACCTTTTCATTGAAATCCTGCACCCCGAGGCTGAACCGATTGAAACCCGCCTCCGTCAGCGACTGCCAAGACTCTTCATCCAGATATCCGGGATGGCACTCGACCGCTATTTCGGGCTGGTCGATCGTTTCAAAGCCTGCCAACAAATGTTCGTTCAGTTCTCTCAGATAATACACGGGCATGGATGTCGGACTTCCCCCGCCATAATGAATCTGGGAAATCTTACGTCCGGGAGCCAGCCGCGTCTTTACCAGTTCTATTTCCCTGTGCAACGCTGAAAAATAACGTTCTATCACGCCTCGCTTCATCATCGGGAATGAATTACACCCGCAGTAATGGCAAAGATGGCGGCAGAACGGGATATGCACATAAAAAGAGATATGCTCGGGCCGTGCCGTATTGGAAGCCTCTATGGCCGATTCGTATTCCTTATTGGCAAACGCTTCCGTAAAATAGTTTGCCGGCGGATAACTGGTGTATCTCGGCACCGGCACATTATATTTTTGTAATAAATCCTGTATCATAATTATACTGTTTCTTTCTCTTTCCTGAATACGATCAATATATAAACCAACGACAAGGCCGCCAAGCTGACTTCAAAGAAAAACAAGCCGTGGTAGCCGGTATGGTCGGCAATCTTTCCACTCAATATCGCCATCACCATCCCGCTCAGATGGGTTATGACCGTCTGTATCGTAAAGTCCGTGCCTTCCCGTCCGGGACGTACACAATCCATCGCCGTTGTATAGACCACGATCGTCGCCATCCCATAGCTGCCCCAAAGCAGGGCGATGCCGGCATGCAACAGTCCGAGTATCGGAGTGACATAAGACAGTCCGAGGAAATAAAGCGTGGCAAGCAGCACAAACACGGCAAACAGGATGCGTGCCCAATGCCGTCCGATGCGACGCACGATAAAGCCTCCGATAAAAGAAAAGATGAAACCGAAAGAGGTCCCTATCACACCGCTCATCACCCCGATCTCTTTCATCGAATATCCCAGATCGACCAGGTAGGGCTTCAACATCGCCAACGTACCGATCAGGCCGGAATAATAAAGGAAAAGGAAACCGATCTGTTTCCATATATTCTTTTGGGTAAAGAAGTAAAAGACATCTGCTTTCTTCGCCCGTTCATGCGTATCTTTCGGTGCAATCTCCAGTCCGCGGTTGAACAGTAACGGCAATAAAGCGACAATCACAAACAAGGCGACACAAGGCAACAGGCTGTTCCATCCCAGCTGTTTGAACAACAGCAGCAACACGCCTCCCCCAATCATCGAGCCGCCGAAACTGCCCATCGACTGCATGCTGTTCACCAGGCTTTTGTCTTTCCGGCTAAAGGAAAGGACAGCCAGCGCATCGGTCGCAATATCCTGGGTGGCAGAAGCTACGAACGATACGATGATCAGGGCGATAATGGTATAGAAATCCGTTTTAAAATCGAGGAAAGCGACGGCAAAGATCAGGACGGCATAGATCAGTTCGGACAAGAATATCCATCGTTTATAATCGCCCGTTGTCCGGGCATGGCGATCCACCATCGGCGACCAGAGGAATTTCAGTATCCAGGGCAGCTTGATCAGTTGCAGCAAACCGATGGCAGATAAAGAAAAATTCTCCTGCCGCATCATTACCGGAATGACGGTAGAGAAAAAACTCATCGGAATGGTCTGCGCAATGTAGAGGCAGAAGAAGGTTCCGAGATTGAATATTTTGTTTTTTTGTTCCATTCGTTTTCTTTGTAATATGGTTTCCCATGTTGGGAAAGCACTTTTCATCCTTGTAAAGTCGTTTCCCACGTTGGGAAAGCATTTTTCATCCTTGTAAAATCGTTTCCCACGTTGGGAAAGCATTTTACACCCTTGTAAAGTCGTTTCCCACGTTGGGAAAGCATTTTACACCCTTGTAAAGCCGTTTCCCAAGCTGCGAAAGCATTTTACACCCTTGTAAAGCCGTTTCCCAAGCTGCGAAAGCATTTTACACCCCTGTAAAGCCGTTTCCCAGACTGCGAAAGCATTTTACACTCGATTAAAATGCCACCGCTACACTTCCTCCGATCGTGAAAGGGCGACCCGCTTGTGCCAGACCTTTTCCCATCTCAAAATAAAAAGCGGTATATTGTGTGTTGGTGATATTCTTAGCCCAGATCGCAAAGGTAGCAAATCCTTTCGTTGCAGAAACCTTTCCGTTCAATTGTCCGTAAAAAGGTTGGGAAACAACGTTATCTTCTTTCCAGTATATCCGGCCCGCACCGGTAAAGTTCGCACTGATCAGGATGCGGTCGATATGGGAGCATGGATTCGAAATGGTATAATCGGCCCCGGCAGAGAAGGTATGCGAAGGGACCAGCGGCAAATAATTGCCCGAATAGTCATACACCTTGTCTTTCTTCTTGTCTGTATAATCCTTGAATGTGGCATGAGTAAACCCGTAATTCAGCTGTACCATCAGTCCGTTGACCGGATTTCCCTGCAAACTGACTTCCACCCCTTTGCTTTCGCTCCGTCCCGCATTGTTCAGCATGGAACCTACCGTAAGAGACTGACTGATCTGCTGGTTTTTCCAGTTGATCCAGAAAAAAGCGATCTCGGCACGCAGGCGGTTATCGAGGAAAGGATGCTTGCCTCCCACTTCATAATTCCAACTGGTCTCCGGTCGGAAAGAGCGGTCTTCTTCCCGCTCGAAAGAGGTGTTGAAGCCACCGGTCTTATATCCTTTCGTTACAGTGGCGTAGATAATCCCGGAAGAGGGAAACATATATTGTAAGGCAAATTTAGGTGTAACCTGACTGAATTTAAGTTTGCTGTAAAAGGCATCCAACTCCTTACTCTCCTCCTCCGTATCTTTGAAGCTAAGATAATCGGTAGAAGCACGTTCGTAATCATAACGTATGCCGATCGTAGCGGAAAGGCCGTCGACCAGCAGGTCATCGAAGGTAGACTGATGATAAAAGGCTATTCCGTAGGTGGGTGTGTCGTACAACTTACGCGAACTGTAGGCAGCCGACAGATAATCCATTATCACCGTGTTATCTATTCCCTGCCAGAAACCGAAGGCGCCGAACAGCCATTTATACCGCCCGTCTGTCGTCGATTTTATATTAAACTCTTCCGAAAACATCTTCTGTTTCTGATCCTGTTTGGCAAAATAAATACTTGCCGGAGAAAAGTCCTGGTCGATCCCCTGATGATCCGACAGGTGCTGGAAAGCCGTTTTGCTGCTGAGACTGTATCCCGTACCTTTATATTCCACCGTCAGGCCGGTGGTAGACATGGCCCGTTTATAAAAACTGTAATCGTTGTAGTTGACGTCGCCCGGCCGGTGTGTCACCGAATCGCAGACGGCATATGGATAACCTCCTTGTCTGGAATTGTCATACGAACTCATCAAGCCGAGCGACAACCGTTCCGTCGGCTGCCATTCCAACCGGATACGGCCGGAGCCGCTTTTCAGGTCATCCGCTTTCTTGTCGGTAAACAGATTGGTAAAATATCCGTCATTCCTGTTATAATTGGCGGAAAGGGAGTAGCCGAACTTCTCCCCTATTTTCGCATAGCGGGAAAGGGCATACTCGCGGGCACCGTAAGTACCGTTAGAGATCGAAGCATTCGTTCCCTGAAATTTCAAGGGGGATTTGGTATAGACATTGATGATTCCCCCCATCGTATTGCGTCCGTATAGAGTTCCCTGCGGGCCACGCAACACTTCGACACGGTCGATCTCTGCAAAATCGAAATCGAACGCTGACTTTTCAAAATAAGGGATACCGTCCACATAAAGCCCGACGGAAGGCGCATTGATCTTCGAACCGATCCCACGGATATACACAGGCGAAGTCAGCTTCGACCCATAATCAGGCATAAACAGGTTCGGGATAAAGGAACTGAACTCCTTAATTCCTGTAATATTCTTATTTTGTATGGCTGTGCCGGTAACGGAGGAAGCCGACAGCGGTTCCAGGCGCAAATCCCTGTTTTGTTTAAACGACCGGACAACTACCTCGTTCAACTCGACCTGACGAACTTTCGTTGTATCCGGATCGTCCGCTTTGACCGGGAAAACAGAGAGTAATAAACAACAGAATAAAAACAATGCCTTCATATTTGTTATTTTAGAAATAATTGAACTATCCAACTGTCAAAGTGACTCATCTGTTACAGGTTCATTTGCCGTCTGCTTTAGCTGACGGTTTATAAGCTGGTTCTTTTTTGGGCTTTAGCCACATTTCTCTCAGATAGAAAGCTTTAAGAAATGGGACTAAAGTCCAAAGAGATAGATTCTTTACTAGTCCGTCAGCTAAAGCAGACGGCAAATAGACCTGTAATAGTCAAGTGAGGTTGATGATAGGATAGTTCAATCCTGATCAATACTGAATTTAAAACGTTACAGCCACTTCCGCCCCGATCTGGAAAGGTTTGCCTTTTTGTATAAATGAATTATCGAATGATTCGAAATAAAATGCCTGGTAGTCAGTGTCAGTCATATTGCGGCTCCATATATTCAGGTTCACAATTCCCTTACGTACTCCCACTTTGCCATTCAACACACCGTAAAAGTCCTGACTGATATCGTTCTTTTCGGTCCAGAAGATCTTCCCGGCTCCGGCATACTGGACAGAAGCGGTAAACTGGTCGAACCAACTGTTCCGCAACAGTTTGGTATAGTTCAATCCCAGACTGACGGTGTGGCGCGGAGTGTACGGGATGAAGTTATCCTTATAATTTATCTCCGTTTCGTTTTTATCCAACGTCTTATAATCGCGGAAGGTAGCACGGGTGAAACCATAATTCAAATCAGCCGTCAGGCCTTCGGCAATACGGCTGCGAAGGCTTACCTCCACCCCATAACTGTCGGCCTTGCCTCCATTGGTGATCATACGTCCGCTTCCCCCTTTGGCAAATGTCGTCAACTGGATATCCTGAATATCCATATAAAAAAGCGTCAGTTCGGCATGCAGACGGTCCTTGATCAATTCGCTGCGGATGCCCATTTCATAATTCCAGCTGTGCTCCGGTTTATAGGCAGCCACATCTTCCACCTCTGCCGGCTTCTTTGCCTGGTTGGGCATAAACTTCGACATCAGGTCATACCGGGCATACTCCTGCACCAGGTCACCAAACATCTGCACATTGTAGCCTCCCGTCTTATACCCTTTGGCAACCGACACATACGTAAACATACCCGGCGAACATTGATACCTCACTGATACCTTAGGCAGCACCTGCAAAAAGTCCTGCGATGTTTTACCTTCCAATCTTGTCTCGACAGGTAGAACACCCATAGGACGTCCTCCCATAGATACACCTATCTTCATACTATCTACCGAAGAGTCGTAATTCAGCTTTGCCTTTTCATAATCCAGCCGGATACCTGCCGTTACAGACAGCCCGTCCGTAAATAAGTTGTTATAAGTGGACTGGTGGAAGACAGCAAAACCGAATGTCGGCGTTTCAAAATATCCAGGGAAATAAATCTGATTCTTATCATCACCGTATACGGTCAATTGCGGAGCCTTGGGGCTACCAGCCACTAGATCATCAAAGGCTTTCTGCAAGACATCTTTCAGACCATCCTCCTTAAACATCACCGGGCCATCTGTTTTCAGGCTATTATAAAAGCCGTATGCACCGAAGCTCCATTGATAATTCTTTTGGTGATTCGACCGGATCGCCACCTCTTCACTCCAGGCATATTGCTTTTGTTTCTGGTTCAGTGTAAAAATAGACTTCTCCGTATAATCCTGGTCCATCTTCATATCGTCTTTCAGATACTGGTAGGCGGTGGTAGAGGACAGTAGGAATTTATCCGTTTTCCACTCATAATAAATGCTGTTATTCAGCATCCGCCGCCAATAGGTGCTGGGATCATTTATGCGTACAGGTTCCACCTTTCCTGTCTCCCTGTTATATTGTCCGTAAGGGAAAGCGCCCTGGTCGACATAATCATAATTGAATGCATATTGCAGTTTCATTGCCGGATTGATCAGCCAATCCAGTTTAAAGCGTCCACCGGCAGACTTCTCCTTATCTGCCTTCGTATCGGAATATTCGTTCATGAAAAAACCGTCATTCCTGTCGTAGTAACCGCTAAGGGAAATACCTACGTGCTCGCTCAGTTTTCGATAATGGGACGCTTTGATCTTAGAGGCACCATAGTTGCCCGTCGACATCGAAAACTTCGTTCCCTGATAATTGAAGGGTGACAATGTATAAATATTCACAATCCCTCCCATCGCATTACGGCCATACAAAGTACCCTGCGGACCACGCAACACCTCCATGCGCTGTATATCGTTCAATTCAAAATCAAAGGTACTCTTATCCAGGTACGGCACATTATCGACATAAAGTCCGATCGACTGTCCGCTGCTTCGTGCACCGATACCGCGGATATAAATAGCCGAAGTCATTTTGGAGCCGTAATCCGGCATATACAGGTTGGGAACAAACGAACTGATATCTTTCAACGCATCGATCTGACGTCCTGATATCGCTTGGGGGGAAAGGATGGAAACAGAACCGGGCAATAACCGTAAGTCATTCGTTTCCTTTGTAGAAGATGTTATAATGACCTCATCGATATTATACGTCTTGATGGTGTCATTTTCATTCACATTCACTTTTACTTCATCAGCCATCAACGGTTGTAATCCAAAGACAGCCCCTGCAATCAGAACAAACAAGTAGCGTTGTTTCATCGTATTTTCACTATTAGTAATTACGATTGCAAAGGAACAGGAAAGAAACAAGGCGATCAATCACTAGATGTAGTGATTTTAACAAAGAGGCAATAGGACAATGAGGGGTAACTGCTGGTTCAGAATTTATCAAATTTGAACTATCCTGTCCCCGTGCTCGACACGGGAACGAGATAGTTCAATTTTTTCTTATATTGGCTCCTCTATTTTCATTTACCAATCCATATCTTCTGCCTGACAAGCTGGTTACCGTCTTTTAATTCGGCGATGTAGAGACCGGACGGTAAGGTGCGGATCACTGTGTTGCCGGATAAAGATTCCTGACGGATCAATTGACCGGAAATTGAATAGACTGTAAGAATAGAAGATGAGGAAGCCGGATATACATGCAGGCTGTTACCGACAGTGCATATTTTTCCGGGACTATCAGCTACTATTGTTTCCGTAGCCGTAGCAACGCCGAAAGTGGCGACAAGCACAGAGTCTGCCTTCACGTTCCGGAAAATATAACTAGACGGTTTCCCTATTGCCTTCAGGGTACTTCCCGTTCCAACCTGCACACTTTCCAACGCTCCTTTTGCTTCCGTATGCACAATAAACTGATGGTTACTGCCTTCCGCTACCCGTACACAGGCAGGAGTAACGAATCCGCCTTTCCCGACTGTCCGGGAGGTCAACGTGTAAACTGGGATACCGATATTACTGAATACGGCCTCTATCGTTGCATCTTCCTTTATATTCTTTAAAGAGTAACGGGATACCGCTCCGACACTGTTTCCGTTTAATCGCACATCCACCAACTGCTGTCCGTAGCCCGGAGTGAACTCAAACGAAAGATCGCTGCCGTGACTCACTTTGCCTGTCTCCGGAGAAACAGATCCCAGGCCAGTCGCACGTACCCATATGGTATGGTCCGGATAATCAGGCACCTCGGGAACGTCAGGAGTATCCGGATTATCGGGAGTGTCGGGATTATCAGGATTGTCCGGGTCATCCGGGTTGTCCGGAATATCGGGATCGGGCGGATAAGAAGTACGGATGAAGGAGGCGCTGATCTCCCGGGAACTATACATGGCATGCACGACTGTCCCGTTTCCGTTGATCGCATCGGCTGTAAAGTCGGCTGTTCCAATACAGAGGCTCTCCAAAGCAAAATAATCGACAGCTACTGCCTGAATGCGTATCTCCGTACCGGCTACGACCAAGGTTCCGCTCGGCAACGGCTTTCCGTCCGCTTCACAGGTGACGGTCAGTGTACCTCCGGAAGGCTGGGTATAAGTGATACGAACCGGTGCGGGAGGGTCGACCAAAGGAACCGTCACCAGGGTTGTTACTGTAAAGAGATTGACTTTGTCGGAGGGGACAAAGCGGACTGTCCGTTCTTTTTCCGCCTCCATGATCATCTCCGGATCGTCCCATTCGAACACACCGGGAATCATCCCCAAACCGGCAACGGCAGCCATACCACCGGTCAATTCCGAATCCGCCAGGGGTGCACCCGCAGGCAAACCACCGGCTACCGGCAACTCCGTGACAACAGGCACCACCTTGCTTACCGTAAACGTCGAAGTCTTTTCGAAAGCCAGCCATTCCTCATCTTCCTCACGGCTCACCAATACCCGGTAAGTCCCGGCATCCACAGGTATCACCGCCTCATCCTTTTCATTCCGGTATTCCACCTGCCAGCCGTTCAGGGCAGGGACAGACGATACACCTACCAGCTTCGCCCGGCCGTCATACGTCAGGGAGGCGGGAGGTGTCAGTGTTACCGTCACTGCCGAAGGGGTAGCCGGATCGGCTTTCTGCTGAAAGCAAGCCGTGACCGTCTGATCTTTCGTAACTGTCAGGTTGTAGGGATTCAGGTCATACAAGACACCGTCCACCCGGAAACCTTCGAACCGGAAGCCCGAAGCCGGTACAGCCCGTAGCGACAGGCTCATCCCTTCATAGAAAGGTTCCGCAGGCTCGCAAGCCAGATCGCCATTATAGAAAGCGACTGTCCCCTCACCTTCCGTCAGTGCCGTTATCCGGTAAGCTGGTGCCGGAGCAGCGCCGACCTGTATATGCACCTGCGCTGTCGCTTCCCGGTAGTTGTCCGGATCGGCCGGCGTGAAGCGTACGCCCTGATAACCGGATACAGTAACGGCCAGTTTGCCAGCGGTGGCCGACGGATCGGTCCAGGCGAAGGTTCCGGCAACAACCTTTCCTTTGTATTCGGCCTTTCCACCTTCCAGGGTAGCCAGGGTACGAACCAAGCTGCCTAGCTGCTGCTCCTGCGTATAATCAACCGAGGCGATGGTTACAGGTGCCCGTTGTATTTCCAGTCCGCCCGGTATCGTCCGGTCGAAAGCGGCAAAACGGTCGTCGGCCGGGCGTGTCAGTTGCACGTCGTACAGTCCGGCGGCTATGGGTTGCACTTTCTTAGCATTCTGAAAGTAGGTGACCTGAACTTTATCTACAATCCCTCCGGGCATAGTTACCAGGCGAAAAGACTGTACCCGCCCGTCATAGACTACCTGCTGGGGAGTCAGGTCGATGCCGGCAGGAGCGTCCGGGTCCGGGTTCTCCGGATCAGGGTCCGCCCCGATATCGCCCTGGCGGACAAAGGTGGCGGACAGTACCTGGTCTTCCGTCAGTATCACCTGCTGCGACAGGGTGATATCCCGGTTACCCGCCATGATACGTACCAGCTTATATCCTTCGGTAGCCGTTGCCGTGACACGGACGGCAGTACCATACAAATAACTGTTGCCGGAGATAACCGGTTGCCCTCCTGCCGAAGCAGCCAATATTCCGCCGTCAGGCGTTTCGATACGTACCGGGAAACGATTGTCGGCCAGACTAACAGTAAAAGCGACCGCACCTGTTACCTTATAGAAAGCCGTATTCAGGCCGCCGTCCGTGAGGAACTCCACCGGATTGCCGTTAGCCGACAGAGAGACCACCTTCTGCGTATTCGTGTTGACAGCCACCAGGGTCAGCAAGGTATTCTCCTTTACCATCTCTCCGTTGCCGACAACGCTTTCGTCCTTTCTTACGACCAGTGGAGCGGAATAAGTGACCTTATACAATTTCTCCCCGTCCGATCCAATGTCTTCTTCGTCCTTTCCCGCCTCTTTAAAACGGGCACCGATAGTCGTTCCTGTAGTCACTGTTACGATATTGCCGGTCAGGGCCGAGGCCGGCTCAACGGTATAGGCAGCAAAGGTCTTGCCGACAGCCGGCTTATTGGAAAGTGCTAATTGTGTGCCATAAGGTAATTGTATTTCACCGACGATTGCCTCCTGTCCGTTCATGACGGAGAGACTGCCTTCAGTAGAAACAGGAGCGGTAACTGTTACCGGATATATTTTCGGAGCAAAGACAGCGCCGATTGTAACATTGCCTGTAACTGTAACCTTGTCAGAGTTCAGGAGATTGCCAGGGGCTACTTCATAGCCGCTAAAGTCGTAGCCGGTTTCCGGTCGGTTCTCCAAGGTCAGCACTGTGCCATATTCAATTCGATGGGTTCCGGAAAGCAGGACCGTCTGCCCATTCTTCACTGTCAGAGCACCTCCTTTTACCACTGGAATTTTGATCGTTACCGTATAGACCGCTTTACTGAAAACTGCACCAAAAGCAACATTTCCCTTCACTGCAAAGACCGTCCCGACAAGCATCTTGCCATTCTCCGTCAGTTCTTCCAGGGCAAACCCTTCCGCCGGTTGGGGTAGCAAGGTCAGCAAGGTTCCATATGGCACTTTATCACCGTCTGCAACTGTTTTGCCTTCGCCATCTGTGATCTTCAGGCTGCCGTTCTGCATTTCCTCCAGGCTTACGGTATAGGCAAGGGACTTGAAGGAGACTACGATACGGCTGTCTTTCGCTACGTCCGTACAGGTATAGGAAGACATGGCACCAGCTGAAACGCCGTCCACTTTGACATCTTCGATCTCATAGCCTGCATCGGGATGGATCGTAAACGTCTGGCTGCCCCCTTTCGCCACCAGGGCCGAAGTCGGTGTAATGCTTCCCCCGTTGCCGGCTTCGGCTGTCAGAGTAAAGCGGGTGGAAGCGAACGAAGCAGTCAGCGTATGGTTCTCCGCGATCGCTGTAAATGTATAAGTATAAGAAGCCAGGTCTTTGCCGATTACCAGCGGAACACCGTCCACCGACACAGAAGCCAGTACATGCCCCTCTTTTGCACGGATGGTAAAAACGGGACTTGTACCGCCTGCCACCGTCACCACTCCGTTACTGCCTGCCGGCGTGATCGTCCCGCCGGTTGCCTGGGTGACTGTTATAGTCTTGTCGCCTGTCGAAGGACTGTCCGGCCCGCCAGGACCTACGATCTCCTGTGCTCCCGCTGCGGCCGACAGCAACAGCAGGCTGAGGAATAAAAGTTGTCGGATATATTGTTTCATCACGCTATCTCTCTTAATCTGTTAGTATTCATTGACGTATATTTTATGCCGGTTCACGATATAGAGTCCGACAGGCAAGGTAAGAATGCTTTCCCCCGCCGGGATACGGGCGCACAACTGCAATCGTCCGCCGAACGTATAAACCGCCAGGTCGGTCGCTTCAGTAGCCGATACCCGTATGCATCCCCTGCCTCCCCACACCCGGAGATCATTGCCGGACAGGGAGACAACCGTTTCCGTAGCTGTAGGCAATCCCGCCATGCGAAGCGTAGGATTGACGGCCAGCGTCCGATCGTCGGTCAGGAGGTAGCTGCTGAAAGGCGGCACTGAAACCGGAGCATCGGCAGAAGCATCCTGCCGGATATATTCCGTCCCTTCGGTATTCAGCAGATAGAAAGGCCGGGTAAGCGGCAAGTCATGCAACGTGCCGGTAGCAAACTGTTTAAACCCTTTCTCTTCGGGAGCTACCGCCGTCACCTCCTTGCGGTTGAGGAACTGGTTGGCAGCCGAAACGAACGAGACGGCCCGGCCGGCATCACCGCCAGTCGTCGTCAGTCCGTCCGGCACAGCGATAATGTATCCGGCATTCGCTTTCAAGACTTCTTCCGCCACATAACTGAACGAACCGTCGTCCGCCAATGCCTGCAACCAGAAATGGCCGCCCGTACCCGACTCCAGGTAAGGAGAAAGTTCCGTCAGGCTGCCGTCGATCACGGCTGTGATGCGGCGCGGCGCGTAAGGCAGGGAGAAAGCCTCCCAATGATTGGCAACGGCAAA
Organism: Parabacteroides caeci; assembly: GCF_023656795.1. NCBI lineage: Bacteria > Pseudomonadati > Bacteroidota > Bacteroidia > Bacteroidales > Tannerellaceae > Parabacteroides > Parabacteroides caeci. Next base: position 38,777 of record NZ_JAMOKT010000010.1, on the reverse strand, counting down.
GGAGCGGGTGTGGATGATGCCGCCCGTTGCCAGCACCGGTTCGTTGCAGATGATCTCCGCGCCGTTGCCCATCGTGACACGGTGGAGGGTTTTCAGCTGTCCGGAGGTAGCGATCGTCAGTTTCACACCCGGCGCGACTACGACGTTGCAATCCTTGTTTGCTGCATCCGCCCAGGTTACATCGGTATCCACTTCCACCCGGCGGAAAGCCTGCTGGCGGGCATTATGAGCGGGTAGCGAAGGGAACAGGGTCGTTTCGTGAACAGTACCGTCTTTTGCCGTAAACGACAGGTCTTCTTCCTCCCGTTCGCCCGGCAGCCAGAGGCAGGCGGAACCGTCGAGCAACAATGCCTGGCCGGTCATGCCCGAAACGGCATAGGTATAAGTGACCGGAGCCAGGGCGGCATCGACAGGCAACCCATCCACCGTCAGGCGGTACACCTCTTCACCGCGGCGGATCACCGTGCCGCCCAGCTTCACCTTCGGATCGACATAGACCGCCCCGTTCAGCGAAAGCGTACCGTATAGATATCCTTTGTCGGAGGCAACGATTTCGTCGGTCACCCGCAAGGTTGCCCCTCCTGCGACATCGAAAGCGGCATCCGAGGCGAGTGATAACACATGACCGTTCAGGTCGACTACCACGGCCCCGGTTATATTCTGCATTCCCCGCAACGCCTGGTCGGCGATCAGCCGGATCGTACCGCTGCCGGCAGCCTCCACCTGTTCGAGGGCGGCGGCAAAAGAGGGATAATACTGCGCCCCCACCTGTACCAGGCTTGTCCCCGCCTCCATATCGAAACGATTGTTATGATTGGCCTGTATCATGACGCCGGTCAATGTCTTCGAGATTGCCGTGGTACCGGATAACCGGACAACCAGGTCGTGCACTCCCGTCTCGGTCTGTAACCAACCGAAGGCCACCGCCTGCCCACCGGTATTCTGTTTGCCGGGGAAAAAGAGCGTACCGTTTTGTGCGCCATACTCCCAGCTACCCGCATCCGAAACCGCCGGGAGGAAGAAACAGGTGCGGTAAACGGTATGGCCGCCTGCCGTCACGATCCCTGTAAGCGACACTGAAGAAGATACGCAGACCTGCTCCGTCACAGCGAAATTACCGGAGAGGATACCCCGTCCATCCGAACTCTCCACCAACAGGCGTCCGTTGCCGGAGGTTGTAAAGGCTGCCGCTGCCTGCATCGAGAGGGTGAACTCCTGCAAATCCACTGTCAGGTTCACTTGGTCGGGAACCGTAACCGGAACGCTAAGCGCCGTACTCTGTTTCAACAGGATGGTATTCCCGTTTGCTGCATCGGCAAAGGCATCGGCCAGCGAGGTATATTCCTTCGCTCCGATCGCAGCCACTACCGCCGGTTTGCGGGCCGTGACCGTATTGGAATGAGAGGCGGAAACCTGCACGGTAGCGGTATAGCTTATACCGTTTATTTCCAATGTCAGCGTTTCGGGAGCCATCCCTACCGGCAGCCAGAGACAGGCCAGTTTGTCTTTTACGTAACAGGTCTGCCCCGCAAGGCTTCCCTGCCGCCAGTCGGCAAAGCCGTCCGGCAGGGCGCCGGGTTCATCTATCTGCACCAGTACACGGTAGAGTTGCGTATCGGTGGCATCTCCCCCTTTCAGCACCACACCGATATTGCCGCCGATGATATCCTTTCCGATATAGACATCCCCCTTGATACGGAAGGTGCCCGTAATACGTCCCGTCCCACGGTCGGCATCGCAGATACGGAGGCAGGCGCCCGGAGCGGAAGCGTCGAGTGTGCAGTTGGTAGCCGTCAGGGTATGGCCGTCCAGGTGAAGCTCCGTCAGTACGTTTGCCTCGATCGGATGGCCGTGCGGGGTGACGCCACTGAAATAAACGTCACGTTGTAACCAGAGCTGGCTACCGTCGCTCTGTCCCGCAGCATTCAGGGCATCATGGAAACTGCCGTAAGCCGTACCGTCATCCGTACCCGGTGTTTCTCCGGCGGCATAGAGCACAGCCTCGGTATCCCCGTGGCGCAGGTCGGCGGTATTGTCATGGTTTGCCTGTACGGAGATGCCCTCTTTTGTCAACGTCTTATCGCCGATTGTCAGGGAGAAAGAGGTTGCCGCACGAGCCTGTAGCCAAAGATAAGCAACCGGATGGCCGTCTTCCGTAACGGGAGCGGCGACCGTACCGTTATTCACATTCCCGTAGGAGAAAGAAAGCGTCTCGCCCGCACTGTCATCCGGCAGGAGCAGCCGGACGCGATAGACCTGCCTGCCATTTAACATAACCGCAGCCGATAGTGTAACCGTCCGGTCCGCAATAAAACCGGGTACCAGGGAGAAGCTCCCGCCTATCTGCCCGTTCTTTATATGTAGAGCACCGTTACCCGCCGCACCTGCCGGAAGTGTGAAACCGGCATTGCCGGAGGTCGTCAGGCTAAAGTTATGCAGGTCGAGCACGATAGGGGAAGCTATTTCCACCTGTTCACTCAGCGTCGTGTTTACCAGCAGGCCGATCGTCCTTGCTTCTGTTGTCGATTCGTCTTTCACGGCGGTAAAGGCTTCTGCCAGCGTGGTATACGACTGGCTGCTTCCTCCGCTGCCGGCTACTTCTGCCACATGGATACCGGCCGTTCCCTCTTTCTTCTCCACGGGCACGGCATTTTCGGCATGCTGCGTGACGATAAGCGGGGCGGTGGTGTAGAGTTGCGGCTGTCCGCCCGTGGGCGTATAACTGAAAGTGACAGCCAGCGCCGCTACACTCTGAGGAAGCCAGCAACAGAGTCGGTTACCGCTGCGGGCATACCGGGTGACGGTGGTCTGTCCATAGGCGACACCCGAAATCGCCCCTGCCGATTCGCCGCCCGGCAGGGTGACCAGGATACGGTAGAGGTTGCGGGGATCGGTCGTGCCCGGGAGCGTCTCGGTGACTCCCAACCCCGGAATCTTCACATCGGCTCCGGCAAACAACTGTCCGCTGCCGGAGAGGGAGAAGGAACCCGAGACCGTGCCATTTTCCAGCGTCAGCGACTTGCCGTCCGCCAGGGTGAAACCGGTACCGGAGGCGCAGACCAGGGGCAGCGCGTTCAGGTCGAGGGTCGTGCGGTAAGAGACGGCAAGCGGTGCTTTCCCGTCGAGGGTGACGCCGATCAGCAACCGGATCGTCGCGCCGTCGGCCGATACGTTTTGGAAGGCTTCCGGCAGGGTGTTGTAGGACGTGCCGCCGTTCAACTGCGCCACGTCCCATTTCAGGTCGGGGCTGTCGCCCGGGTCGACCCACTGCGCCCGGCAAGGATGCAGCGTGGCTGCAAGCAGGACGGGTATTGCTAGTAATCTGGTTATTTTCTTATACATTATATATATGTGTATTATTGGTTGATGATGATCTTCTGACGATTGATAATATACAGCCCGCGCGGCAAGCCGATCTCCGTATAGCCTGCCGGGATGCGCAGGGCACGCAGCAGACGTCCGTCGAACGTATAGATACGGATCTGTTCCTCGCGCAGCGACTCGATCACCACACGGCCGGGAAGGGTATGGATACGTAGCTGCTCCTGCGTGGCCGGAACCACGGCATCCGTTATCACTCCGATGCGCAGCTGCGGCTTGATGGTCGTTGTGTTCGCATCCGCCAGCAGATAACCGCGGAACGGCAATATCACAGCCGTCGTCTTCCGCTCATAGGCATCGCCGGCATCGTTCAGCACGTAGCAATATTCGTTCACGGTCAGTTCGTCGAGCGTGCCGTTGGCATAGGAAGCAAAACCGCTTGCCGGCTTCACCGCCGTCACCTTGTCGCGGCGCAGCAGCTGATTCGGACCGGAGACAAACATGATCGCTTTGTCCTGCAACTGCGACGGTATCGCCATCAGGTAAGAAACGTTTGCCGTCATCTCTGTCGTGCTGACGTTTTGCAACGTACCGCCTGCATTCATCGTCTTGAGCCAGAAGTTACCCGCCGTACCCGTTCCGGTGGCAGGAAGCAGCGGAGTGATTCGCTTGCCGCCGGGAGCGTCGGCATCCGCCTCTTCGGTCATGATCCGGTCGGCAGTGAACGGCAAGGCAACAGACTCCCACCGGTCGGTACCGGTAAACGTGCGGATATAGCGGATACCTTCCTCTGCGACCACCAGACCGCTATTGGCCGTAGTCACTTTTGCTCCATCATGAAGGGTCAGGCGGTGCAGAGAGAAGGTTCCGGTAACCCCCTTTAAGTCCAGCACGGCACCGGATGCCAGCACCAGATTCGTTTGTTGATAGCTCTCGTTCCAGGACTGCGTGCCCGAAGCGATTTCGATCCGTTTGTAAGCCGTCAGCGTTGTATGATGATTTCCCAATGTGCCGGGCACGGTCGTTTCCCAGGTCTCGCCCGGAACGACAACGGTCGGCAGCGTCAGGTCGTAATCGGCACCGGTAGCCTCCAGCCAGTAACAACCCGGCAGGCCGGCGTCTGACGGTCCCCGTTTGATCAGGGTACGGTAGACTTCCTTATTCTCCTTGTTCAGCACAATGCCAGCAATCTTCACGTCGCTGCCTGCGCTAACCGTACCCTCCCCTTGCAGGCGCAAGGTACCGAGCAGCATGCCGCCAACGATCTTAAGCGTCTTGCCGGCGTCTACATTGAAACCACTGTTGCCCGAGGTAAAGCTCAGGCCGCCCAGGTTGAGTGTCAGGTTCTTCTTTATATCCTGCACGGAAGAGAGGGAGAGGTTCTTTTTCAATGTCACCGTTCCGCCTTCTGCCACAGAGGCAAGCGCCGAGGCCAGCGAGGCAAAGGTTTTCGTGTCGACTTCGGCTACCGGATCGTTGCCAGCGGTCACATCCAGTTCGTTGCCGTGGGTAGAGGCGACCACCACATTGTTGAGGGCATATTCCACATCGCCAGCAGTCACCGTCAACGTACGTGCCACATTAGAAGAAGGCAGCCAGAGGCAGGCTACCGGATGGCCGTCCGCCTGGCGGATATTATCGGAAGAGACGGCTGTGCCGTCGCCTAGCTTAAAGGTAAACGCCGTCGTCCCGTCGGGGAGCGTCAGGAAGGTGCGCCAGACCGTCTTGCCGTCGAGGCTGACCTGCGCATTGTTCATGATCACCGACCCTTCGGCATAGACGTTTTGGGTGAGGGCTACCGTTCCGCCCAGCACACCGTTCATCATGACCAGCCTGCCGTTGTTGGCATCGAACGAGGCATTGACGGCGGTAATCACGTTGCCTGCCAGGTCGAGTGTTGCCGATCCCGTCAGAGCATCCGGCAAGCGGTGTGCGCCAGTCAGTTCCGCCTGCGATTTGCGCAGGTTCACCATGGCTCCGTCCGCCAACTCGTCGAAGGCATCGGCCAACGTGTCGTATGTCTTGTCGCCAATGGCGGCAACGGCTGTCACGGGGGTAACGGTTACGGGGTTCACATGGGTAGCCATGACGAGCACCGAAGTCGCCATATAGGTCGTGCCCGACGCCTCCACGAAGAAGTTGGAAGGCGAACTCTTTTGTACCTCCATCCAGAGACAAAGCGAACCGTCGGACGAGGTAGTGGCTTCGCCCTCCTGCCCGTTATATTCGTAGGTCGCTTTCACGGCGGCAGGCAAGCCTTCGACGCTGACACGTTGCAATTGTTTATCGTTCAGACTGACAGTCCCCGTCAGCGACACCGTGCGGTCTGCCTGGAGATTTCCGTTGCTGTTCACATCCGTCCGCCCGGCTTTATCAATGGTAAAGTTGGAGCCGATGGTCCCCTTGCCGGTTATTTGCAGGTTTGCAGCTTCCGGCACGCTGATAACCGCTTTCAGGCTACCCACATCCTGCGAAGTAACCGTGTAGCTGCCCGTTTCGAGCACGACAGAGCCGTTCACCTCCACATTCTGTTTGAGGGCGGCATTCTTCAACAGGACGATCGTCTTGCCCGATGCGTCGGCAAAGGCAGCCGCCAGGTCGCGGTATTTCTTTCCGTTGCGTATCTGAGCCACGTCGCTGACTCCGTAAGTCTCGATATTAAAGTGATCGGCGTTGACCGTCACATTGTCGGTCGGGTAATCGGTACCTCCCACCGTCATTGTCAGGCGTCGCGCCACTTGCTCTTCCAGCCAGAGGCAGCCTACGTTTTCGCGCACCACGAAGGAGCCTGCCTGCTGAGCACCTGTCGGGTTGCCGTCGCTGCCTATTTCGGCAAAGGTGAAGCTATGCGTGCCCGAAGGGATATTCGCCGGCAGGTTAGTCACCAGCAAACGGTAACGCGGATTGCCGCCTTCGCTGACCGTGCCGATCGCATCGCCCGGTATATCCTGGCCGATATATAATGTGCCGCCTGCCTGTGCCGACAACGGACTTCCGATCTTTCCGCTTCCGCTCTTGCTCTTTATCACCAGCGAGGCACCCGATGCCACCGTCAGCGGATGGCTGCCGGTCAGTTCGTATTTGCCCAGTTCGAAGACGATGCTTTTGCCGGAAAGCGAATAATCCGCCTCCAGCGAAGTTGTCTTCATCAGTTCGACGGTCTGCCCCATCGTTGCGGCATCGAAGGCGGCTTTCAGGGTGGCATGCTCCTGCGTGCCGATACGGGCGACGTTGTTGTTGCCGCCTATTGTCATGTCGTTGTCGTGCTTGCCTGCCGAAACCTGGTAGCCGCTCACCTGCTCGGTCTTGTCGCCGACGCCGAACGAATAGACCTTCGTATCGTCGGTGCTCGCTGGCAGCCAGAGGCATACCTCGCGGTCGATCACGGGATATTCCACCGCGTCGAACGTCACCTTGTCAATGGTAGACGACTGGTAATTCATATTCACCAGCGTACGCCAGTAGAACACATCGGCCACGCCGCCTTTTGTCACATTCCCTTCCAGGCGAACCGCGCCGGGCACAAACAGGCGTGCGCTGCCTGCCAGATCGATATCGACAGCCATATTGCCTTTGATGCCGGTCGTGACATCGGCCACTGCCAGATGCGCTCCGTTAGTAACTTGTAGCTTAGCACCCGAGGCCGATGTCAGGTTCTTGCCGTTCAGGTTCAGGGTGAACCAACCCTCCGCTTTCAGCGTACCCGATACGGTTACGCCGGTCAGCAGCTGCACATTCACCAGTTTCAGCTTGTCGGTCATCGTGGTTTCCGCCGGAAGCGATGCCGATACCGACGTCCAGGCCGTAGCGGCTGCCCGGAAGGCTTCCTGTAGTGTGTTGAAAGCCTGGTTCATCGCACCGTTGCGGTAGACGACACGTGCCACCACACCGACCGGAGTGGCGGGAATAGCTTCGGTACGCTGCGTCACGGTGGTGATATTGCCCGCCGTATATTCGGTACTCGATCCGCCCGTGCCGCTGACGGTAAAGCGCAACTCCTCGCTGCGTCCGTAGTCGGGCAGCCAGAGACAGGCTTGTGCGTCGTGGAGGTAGAACGGTACATTCTGCTGCTCGCCGTAGCTGTAGGCATAGCTGTTGCCGGCGGCGGCAGGCAGGTCTTTCACCAGGGTGCGGAACACCGCCTTGCCGCCCAGTTCGACCACGGCATCAGTCAGGGGCACTACGCCGGTGATAAACACGTCGCCTTTAATGCGGAAGGTGTTCTTGATATTTCCCTTGCCGGTGATATTCAGGTAAGCGCCGTTGGCGGAAGCGTCGAAAGAGACGTCCGAACCGTTCTGGGCAGCGATCTCGAAGCTACCCAGATCGAGCGTCACGCTGGTATAGGCGGGAACGGCCTGTTCGGTGCGCAGGTTGGCAATACGGGTCAGCAATTGCAGCGAATAGGTGTTGACGGCTCCCTCCGTACCTGCCTCCATTGCGTCGAAGGCATCCCGAAGGTTACCGAACGACTGCCGTTTGACGTCGGCATCGGTCATGCGGAGTACGATCGGCGCGACATTATCGTCGTTCTGTTCCACCTGTACCACTTCGATCTCCGTCTTCTCGAAACTAACGGGATGAGTCAGCACGACCTTGGTCTTTTCGGCACTGAGTTCCTGCTCGGGCTGCCAGCAGTAGATTTTGCCTGCCGCATCGGGCATCGCCATAAACGGGCTGGGGTTGCAGTCTTTATAGGTACAAGTATAAGGCTGGTCGGGCGTCAGGCCGGTAGTGACGGAGACTTTATATACTTCATTATTACTTTTATTCACCGGACGCGCCCCGTCTTTATAGAGAGCGTCGACACTGCCTGCCAGAATCTTTTGCGTGCCGCCTTCGATGGCATCCGCCGCCTTGCCGTTACCGTGGCGCGCCACCAGCGTAGCGCCCGAAACTGCCATCGTAGCGGAGGCTTCGACCTGTATCGCCGGACTGGCATTCGCTCCGATAGCACCGCCGTCGGCATACAACCGCCCGTTACCGTCGGTACAGTTTTGCCAGATCAGGCTCCCTCCGCTTTTTACCTGTACGGCGGGCGAAGTAGTCGAACCGCTATAGCTGCCTTTCAGCCGGTTATCACCCACCAGTTCGATGTCCGCCGGGGCATTTACTTCGAGTGCCGGTTTATCGGATGCGGTTTGCACACGGATGCCGCGCAGGCTCAGGTAGGTTGTTTCGCTGCCCGAAGCAATCAGCAGTCGGTGGTCTTTGCCGCTGTCACGGTCGACGCTCCCGTAGATGCCGATGCGCTTGGAGGCGCTGGTGCCGGAGAAAGAAGAGACGTAGCTTTTCGATCCGTAGGTCACGTTGGCACTCCCCGATGCGGTAGGCGTAACCGTGATTGTCCCGCCGCTGATATTCAGCAAAGGCGAAGCGGCTACCGTATTGGAATGGTTGGCCGCCACCGAGAGCGATACCTCGGCAAACTGTTCGGTAGTAGTGGGCAGTACGTCTGACAAGACGACCGATTGCTGCCCGGCAGGCAGCCAGAGGCAGGCTTCCGCTTTACTGTTCTTGGTTCCGGCAGAAAAGATAGTCTGCCCGCTCGCCGGTTGATAAGTGAGCTTTCCGCTATTTTGAACAGGCAGGTTCGTAACGAATGTGCGATAAACCTGCATGCCGTTCATCTTTATCGTTTCCAGATTACCGGCATCGAGTTCGGTATAGACCAACCCTGCTAACGTTGTGTTTCCTTGTAGTTTGCCACTTCCTGCCACGGTCAGCCAATGGTTGCCTGCATCCAATGTTTTATCGCCGCTGAGCGAATAACTTTGCAGATCGAGCGTCATGTTTTTGGAGCCTTCCGGCAGACGGATCATTTCGCTGGAGGCTGTGTAGTTGTCGATCAGCTTGACCGTCTCCCCGTCAACAGCCTGGGCAAAAGCGTCGGCAAGATTTTTATAATAACCCGGATTACCTGTAGATGTGTTTTCTATCAGGGCCTTATAAGAGGTGAGCGACAAGGTCAGGTTATGTGCCGGAGTGGCAAGGTTATCAGCATAATAGTATTTTTTCGTTCCGCCACCCGGAGTTGCATTCATTGAAAACACACCGGCCTCTTTTTCTTTACCCAGCCAAAAATAATAGGGATAATTATCACCGAAAACGCGTTGGTCTTTTACCAAATCCCGATCTCCCTGTTTGAAACCGGCGGCTGTTCCGAAACTACCATTATTCAAATTACACCAATAGACAGGGATAGCACTCGCATCCCCTGCTTCCTTCAATGTTATATCTGGCAAGTTCAATGTTCCGCCGCCGCTTGTTTCTGTCTTTTTCAGATAGCCGCCCTGCATCTCAATAAGCGGATGAAAAGTAGATGTAGTATATCCTTTCGAATTTGATAAGGTAAACAATCCGCTGTTAATCTTTACACTTGCATCTCCCCCGTTGGAAAGGGTATAACCGTTCATATCGAAAGCGACAGATTTCGTCGATACGGCATTTTCGCTTGCAGGAAGCATGTAATCGTACGTCATTTTCAGATTATCGTGCTCCTTCGAAGCATCGAGCGCTCCTTTCAAAGAGGAGTAACAGAGCCTGCCTCCACCTGTCACATTCTCGACAACCGTCGGGGCGAGATTGTTATTATTGGCTTTTACCTCACCCAGATAAACAGATTTACCGTCAATCGTTATATCGCACGCTTCACTGCTTTCTTCCAACCAGAAATAAAAATAACCGTTAATAGGACGGGCATAGAAGGTTTTCTTCCGAAAGTTGGGATTCTGCTTTTTAATAAGATAAGAACACACATAATCCTTATTATTCGATAGTCCGGAGGCCCGGACTTTTACCTGATACATATTGAGTGCCACATTATCGACATTAACAGTTGCCGGAGGTTTTGGCAAATAGACGGAGCCTCCGGAGATACTTGATGTAGTATAAGATGGATCCACAGAGGGATCTTTTGTATCCGATTTAATCTTTATGGTTCCGCTATAGCAAGTAAATTTAGACAGCGCATAATTATTTACCGAATGGATATCTGCCTGTAATATTCCTCGTGCCAAATCTGTATCTCCCAATACTATATTATGTATGTTACCAATGGAATTCAAGCCCTTTCCAATCCCCTGGCCATCGGTTGAATATGCTTTTATATCGCCCCCATAAATATATATTTCCCCGTTATATTCTCCTCCTTTGCCGTTTCCAATACCGGCTCCGGTTTTAGAGGTAGCAGTAACTGACTTCGCATTAATATAAACAGCAGGACTAGAAGCATTTTCACCTCCGCCGATACCGGTACCACTATTCGTATTACATACAATTTCTGCCGTAACGAGAGTCATATCAGCTCTTTTTGACAAATAGACATCCGGAGATAAGGAGCTCCCGACTCCATTACCGATACCGGCTCCACCTCCGGAAACAGTAGCTGTTACCCGGCCTCCTGTTATCTCGAGGGTTTTGTCATCATCTATACTTGATTTTGTATAACTGGCCGCTCCGATACCAGCCCCATCCACCGATTGAACATTGACAGTGCCTCCTGTTTGACGATAAATACCGACCTGACCACCATACATTTGCTTGGAAGTCGAAACGCCACTGGCTCCTCCGCCGATTGCGGCACCTCCCTCCTCTGCAGTCGCATTGACTGTTCCGCCGGAAATGGTGATTTTACCACCTCCACCGCCTCTAGAATTTTTGCTGTATCCACCGCCTATCCCTGCTGCACCGTTCTTTCCTACAGCATTCACAATACCACCTTGTATTATGACGGTTCCACCGTCTGCTGCATTCTGCCTAGCATCCCCCACTATAAAACCTTTGAAAGAATCTCCCCCGCCACCAATACCGGCACCATAAGGGCCACCGGTAGCATTCACCGTTCCGGATTTTATAATTAAGGTACCATAACTAGTCGCTTCATTAGGGTAATTGCCTATACCACCACCTATGCCAGGTCGGCACTTTCCAGTAGCAGTAACATCTAATATTCCGGGACCTTCAATGGTTAGTTTGGACGCCCTACTAATATATATACCTTTACAATCCGGAATATTACCAACCGTCAACTTATTTTGAACAACAAAAGTAAAATCGCTACTTTCTACTACAATTTCAGTTAAAGTGACATTACCCTGAAAAATACATTTTTTACCTTTGGCTCTTATAGTTAAACTATAACCTGTCGCACTTCCCTTTATTATATAGGTATCCACCTCCGGTACATCATCTTGCAACCAGATTTCGACTTCATTACTCAACACCCATCCATCAGACGGGTTACCTGTTCTCAACTGATCCAAATCGATAGTAACCGTCCTTGCCTCTACCGCAGCTAGATTAACAAAAGCCAACACCGATATAAAAAGAAAAGCGACCAGTTGCTTTGAGATTACCTGTTGCCGGATAGATAAACATGTCGCGGCTTTCCTTCCTATAGCATAAAACACCTGCCTTATATAAAACAAAAAAAGCAACAAGAACCTCTGCTGCTTATCACCTCTATTTCTATTCTTCGTTTGCATAATACCCATGTCTTTATAAATTCAGCCCCGTCCGGAGGCAAACACATAAATCGTCCCCTGCTTACCGGAGTCTTAAAATAATCTATCCCTATACTTAATTACTTATTGTCGTTGAGTGCTTTGAGAAAAGCATTTCCCGGCCGAAATTTCACGGTGTAGCGGGAAGGGATCGTCTTCGGCTCGCCTGTTTTCGGATTGCGTCCGGGGCGTTCGGTCTGCCATACAGACCGGAAGGTGCCGAAATTTTGTAATACCAATGATTGGTCGTTTGCTAACGCCTCCATTGTCTTTTGAATCAGGCAGTCGAGCGTCATGCGCACCTGCCGCTCATGGAGTCCTGTTTCGCCGGCCAGTTGTCGGATGAGTTCTTGTTTGTTCATTTTGATGATTATATTATTGTTATTGATTCTGTATTTATCATATTTGAATGTAGCGTCGTTGGTAAGGGCGGGACAAGCTAAATATCAACCCTTTTCGTCTTGTCGCACCCCTACAGGGTGCCTCAGAAAGAGAAAAATTCAAGGGAACCCAGGGTTAGAACCCTGGGCTAGTTTGTTACAGGCCTACAGCCTGAAGGCACCGTCACTAATTGGCTCATCCTATAATTTGCAGATAGCTCAATTTTTTCTATGGTTCCCACTTGTGCAACCGCATTGGTTCCGGGTGGTGCAACCGTACTGGTTCCCGTCAAAGCAACCGTCCGTTCGCGGCATAGGGAACGCCTCGGTTCCTGCAAGGGGAACGCCGGGGTTCCCGGTGCCGCGAAAGCAACGGTGTTTTTATTCTATTTCGAGGCGGTCGCCACCTCCACCGCCGCCATCGCCGACAAACACGGTGGTCGAGACGGAACGGGGTGATTTACGCAGGGCGTTCTTACCTTTCATATATTGGTTGGTGATGGTGAGTTCGTACGTACCGTCGACCAGGCTGGTAGGGACAATAAAGATCAACGTCCCGGGATCGTTCGTACTGAACATGTCGCTGCCGACTTTCACCACCTCGTCGGTAGTCGTATTGCGGAAACTGATCCCCACCGCTTCGTTGTCGCCCACTATGCGGAGATAAGCGCCGAAAACGGCGAAGTTGCGACCGGGTGTCATGCTGCCGTCGGTCATATTGTTACTGCGATCTTCCACACCAGTGATATACATCACGTCGGCTTTTTCGCCTTCTATGACGATTTCTGTCTTTGCGATCTCTTCGCGAATTACTTTATCCTGGATAAAAGAGATGTAGATGCCGTTCTTTTCGGGGTTCCAAAGGCCTTTTTCGATAATTCCCGTAAAACGGGGTATTGCATGGAACAATCCGGTGTTGACGCTAAAGCCATTCATCAGGAAGCGTGCCACTATGCGTTCATAGAGTGTAACTACATGTACGAGAGTTTCTTGTCGCAGCCCGGTATCTTCTTCACGCATCTCTTTATAGATATCATCGAGCCCTGCGTTGCCTGCGGATTCGAGTACCAGGATCCGATCTTTCGGATCTGCCGTTAAGCTGTTATCTGCCAGCCATCCTCTTAATTTGTTTTGCATACTAGTGCGGATTGTGGAGTTTTGTTAGATCTCCGGTTAATATTCGACCGTTTTGTCAAAATAAAAATGACTAAAAAAAACGATCGTTTTTTCTAGTCATTTTCACGGGAGCATCACCTTTTTTGTGTTTTCCTCAAAAGAACTTGATTATTAAGCATTAATAAATAGTGAAAAGTTTGGTCGGTATTAAAAAAAGTCCTAGTTTTGCTGACAAATAAAAACGATCGTTTTTTCTAGTCATTTTGAGAATCAGGTATATTTAAAATTTTATCCTAATTATTTATCACCAGCTTTATTTTGTCATTTTAATAACTATATGCTGATCTCCAGTAAAAAGATCAGCCACCTCGTAAATGAATAAAAATACGGCCATTCGGCATAACACTGATACGGCTGGTTGTTTGACGTAAGTATTCTAATGCAACAGCACTTCCTCCTTCCTCGGCCATACGTGACAGATTTATTGCCCAAGTAGCCTTTTGATCAACGGCTTTATCTATAAAACTAATAAGTTCTTCATCGGTCAATGTGTCTATCCTATATCTAGTCGGGGATTCAGTACTGGCGAATTCAGTATCATCAGCCTGTCTAAGTGATTGTACGCCACCCTGACCTTTATGTACAGTCGCCGATCTGGCACCTCTATAGGCAGGAGCGGCTGAAGTGCCACTTCCAAAAGTTGCGGTAAAAGATGCTCCTTTTTGAAAGACTTCGGCATCGATCACGCCTCTCGCCTGATGTGCTCTCGCCTGGTCCAATCTTAAAATTGCCGCCAACTCCGACAAATGTGCCAAAGTTTCCTCATCCAGGAAAGGATATAGTGCTCGCATATCTTCTAAAGAGACTCCGGTGTTACTCCGCAAAATAGCGTTTAAGCATTCCTTGAGTTGAGATTCCGTTGCTCCGATTCTTTTACGATCTGCTTCCACTAAGGCTGCTAACTGACGATAGGTTTTAGCATTCCCCTCTCTTTGCCGTGCTTCCTCGTCCTCATTTCTGGTTACGGGATACACGCCAAAGTCTTTTCGCCAGGTAGTAGGAGAAAATTCAAACATGCCCGATCCTATTTGCGTCAGAAAAGGCTGCGGATAGGTGAGTTCTCTTCCTGCACGCATATCACGGATTGCTATTGCACTGCGATGCTCGGCAGAATGAGGAGTATGGATCTTCGTATGAATCGTTTCACCGGTAGTAGGCCTATATATATCATCCGATTCACCACTGCTTGGTTCACTTATATCGTCTGATTGATAGGCTTCGGATAAATCAGAATGGTCAGATGAGCTCGTTTCGGAATCAGATTGGTCGGATGAGCTTGTTTCGGCACCAGCCAATCTATATCGTTCATCATCAGGAGAGACATTCTGCCTCGTTATCATGCGGGCTCTTGTTCCGGCATATTCGATCGTATAAGTCTCGGGGTTGACAGCTACAATCCGCCATACCTCTCCATACATTGTAATAACAATATCTCCAACGTTGCCATACAGTCCGATTTGCCGCTGGATAACAGAGGGATGGCCTGTTTGTCGAATCAAAGCAGTTAGTTTTGCTTGCGCTACGACCTGAGAACGAGCATCTGGAAAACGCACTGCACCTCCCAGATTCGGACAGATCGTTCTGGCGGCAGATATTCTATCTTGCTTACTTTCTTTCATAAGAACAGTTGGTATAAGATTCGAAGATTCTATAATTGCCTAAAGCTAAAGATTACGAAATGATTATGCAATTTATTTCCACAAACGACAGGTATTGTTTGCAAATGACATTATTTAGCTAATAACCGGCATAATCTTATACCGCAGAAATAGTAGGTATTGGTAGGGAAAATATAGCTGGCGACCTGGCCCGGAGAACTTGCTACATATATAATGTATAGGGATGACAGTGCTTGTATCCCGGATTCGGTGAAAAGGTATATTATTAAGAATATTTCTCTACCTTTGTGAAAGTATCATTTTCAATCAGGTAAATTATGGCACAACTTTATCTACGGCACTTCCTACCTCATCGCTCCCCGTGTGAGTGTCAAGTTTAAACCCGGAAAGTTTTTGCTGGATAATCTGAACGGGCGGAAAAGGTAGAAATACTTGATAATAGAAACAGGCGATCTGATATGGATCGCCTGCTATATATAATATATAGTAATTACAAAGCTTGTATCTCGGATTCGGTCAGGCCGGTGGCTTGCATGATGGATTGCATATCCATGCCGAGTTGTTTGAGGCGGAGGGCGACTTCACGAATGCCTTCTTTGATACCCTCTTTCATACCCTCTTTGATACCCTCGAATTTGCCTTTTTCCATACCCTCCTCATATTTAGTTTCCATGCAGGCATACAGGTCACGTTCGGTGGAGAGGCTTAGCTCGTATTCCAAACGTTCGTCAGGGGTCATACGTTCGATTTCCACTATGCTTTTCAGCTTCTGGAAAATCTGTTCGTTCAATTCCTTGGGTAATCGTGCCATGATCTCTATATTGTTTAGTACATATAAAAATTTCTTGTATAACGTATCGCATTCCGATAGGAGCAGTTTAAATTTAGGCATTTCAAGATAAACCTCCGTTAATGTTTCGCTGAAAGGTTCTTTCAACTCACGGTCCATACGGACCACGTCCCAACGGTATTTTTCAGGATGCTTGCGATCCATTATATAGTTTAAAACACAAACTACATACACACGGTTCACAGCATAGTTCTAGCGAAGCAACTTCGTCTCTGCCTTACAACCATTCTTTGCTTCCTGTTCCAACGCCCGCTCCAACTGTTCTTTTGCGTAAGTAGCCTGTTGCTGGATAGCAAAGGAGGCGTAATAAATCATTTTAAACCCGACATCGGAAAAGGGATTGATAAACTTCTCCTTTAACAGAATTAATTCTTCTTCCATAGTTAAGTATATTTTATGGTTATGTTCGCTACCGCCTTGATAGCGTAACTGTTCTGCAAATATAGGGATTCTTTTTGATGAATACAAAACGCCTCTTGAAAATATAGTTTATACCAACTTCTTGGAGCCAGTAAAAATAGAAACAGGCGATCTATATCAGGTCGCCTGCTATAGATATTAATGTATAGTAACTACAAGGCTTGTATCTCGGATTCGGTCAGGCCGGTGGCTTTCATAATAGATTGCATATCCATGCCGAGTTGTTTGAGGCGGAGGGCGACTTCACGAATGCCTTCTTTGATACCCTCGAATTTACCTTTTTCCATACCTTTTTCCATACCTTCCTCATACTTCGTTTCCATGCAGGCATACAGGTCGCGTTCGGTGGAGAGGCTTAGCTCGTATTCCAAACGTTCGTCAGGGGTCATACGTTCGATTTCCACAATACTTTTCAGCTTCTGGAAAATCTGTTCGTTCAATTCCTTGGGTAATCGTGCCATGATCTCTATATTGTTTAGTACATATAAAAATTTCTTGTATAACGTATCGCATTCCGATAGGAGCAGTTTAAATTTAGGCATTTCAAGATAAACCTCCGTTAATGTTTCGCTGAAAGGTTCTTTCAACTCACGGTCCATACGGACCACGTCCCAACGGTATTTTTCAGGATGCTTGCGATCCATTATATAGTTTAAAACACAAACTACATACACACGGTTCACAGCATAGTTCCAGCGAAGCAACTTCGTCTCTGCCTTACAACCATTCTTTGCTTCCTGTTCCAACGCCCGCTCCAACTGTTCTTTTGCGTAAGTAGCCTGTTGCTGGATAGCAAAGGAAGCGTAATATAACACCCGGTCGGAAAAATATTTCTGGGAACTCTTTTGCATCTCCACGATTATCATTTCATGCTTGTCTGTTTCACAGAAGATGTCGAATACTGCCTTGCGGTCGTTTCGCCCCATCCCTAATGCTTCTACATTTCGGAAGGTTATATCCGTAATACCTTCATTTAACAAACTGTTGAGAAATTTGATAATCAACTCCTTGCTAACTTCACTCCCGAAAATCATTTTAAACCCAACGTCTGAAAAAGGGTTGATAAACTTCTCCTTTAACGGAATTAATTCTTCTTCCATAGTTAAGTATATTTTATGGTTATGTTCGCTATCGCCTTGATAGCGTAACTGTTCTGCAAATGTAAGAATATATTTTATAACTGAAAGATTATAGTTAAAAAGAATAATTGCAAGAGGTCTCACTATCCCATTGACACAGTATGAAAGTTAGTTTGTATACAACTAATGAACGAATATATCGCCGGCATTTCTGAAATGAAAACTCATTATCTGTATTGCGAAGATTTTGACAATTACTATCAAGGATTATAACTCAATATCATCCCCCGAAATAATCCCGTTCATGATGGCATAGAATGTTAAACCGGAGACGGTCTTGATGCCTAGCTTGGCTGTGATATTCTTGCGGTGAGTCAGGACAGTGTTAAGGCTGATATTCAGTTTGTCGGCAATCTCCTTATTCGTGATGCCTTTGACGATCAGTTGGAGGACGTCGGTCTCGCGGGAAGAAAGGTCCTTGCTGTTTTCACCGACTGTGTAAGCGGAACTGTCGCTGGTAAACAGTTGCTGCAATTGCTCGATGATAATCTCCTGCGATGCCTTGATGGTTATATGGTTGGTGGTGGAAATACCGCCGGTGCCCTCTCCCCCATCGATCAGTACCGTGGTTTTGCTACGGCGGGGAAGGAAAAAATCGGCGTTCAACACCATGATGTCCGGAGAGGTAAAATAATAATCGAACGCATCATTGCCACCTGCCGCATTAAAAATCTCGAATGCAGGGAAATAGCAGACCTCGACCGGAGGAAAGTAGTCGGTCAGCAGACTCTGAAGACCTATACTTTGTAGAGTGTCGGGTAAGATAATCGCTATTTGTTTGTTCCGGTGCATCGACAGGGGTTATTTACATAATTTCTCCATGGCAGAGACCATCGGAGTCAAGATACGGTAACGGATACGGTTATGCTGCTTGATGTCTTTTTCAAGGCTGCTGATCCCAAAGATCACGGCATAACACAGATTCTCGTTGTAATCGCCGGAAAGATGCTTGATCATGATGCCTTTCAGGTCGGACAACAATGCTTCTATAGCATCTTCCGAACGCTGCTCGTCGCCCAGATGGAGTGCCTCTTTTTCATCGGAATTACAGCCTCCTTTTATTTTTTCACTCAACGCCAGGCAGTAAGGGAACCATTCCTTATCATCATGTTCGATGCGTGCCGTAAGCTCTTCCTTGAAAGAGGAGAAGAATTTGCCGATCAGGTTCAACGTATTGTTTCCCGGCGTGCTCATAGAGATGAAAGAAGTTAGGTGCCGCTCTATGTTCGGCAACTGGTAACGCAGGTAGTAAAGATTGGTCTTGGTCAGGTAATCGATAATCTGTGTCGTATGGAATGTCTGTAACTTCCTTTCCGGGAAGTATTCCTCGTTCAGGAACGTGTTGATTACAGTCAGCAGGAAATCGGTATCCAACTGATATTCGTCACAGATCGTCTTCACCGATTTATCGCCCAACCCGAGGCGGATACCGAACCGGTTGATTACAGGAATGAGTGAGGGATGTTCTTCCACCACCTCACTCATTTGCATATTTGGATATACTAAAGGCATAATTTATGCTTCTTCCCATTGTTTGCGCAAGAGTTCTACCGCGGCAGGGACAACGATGTTACGATCGCCCTGGCATCCGCATTCGAAACTTACGTATTTGTCATAACCCAGCATCTTCAGGCCCTTGAAGCCGTCTACGTAGTTATCTGCTTCCCCGTCTTCACCCGGCATGCTGCGACGTTTGCGGCTTGCCACGTGTACGTGCTGCAAATAGTCTCCAGCCGAGATAAAAGCTCCCATATCGGACGTTTCTTCCCAGGTCATATGCCAGAAGTCACCCATGCAACGTACTCCCGGATTGTTGATATCCCGGCATACGGAAGCGGCGTCAGCCACCTGACGCATATAGAAACATTCTTTACGGTTCAAAGGTTCAAAGATCACGGTCGTTCCGTTCTGAGCGGCATGGTTTCCCATTTCGGTGAACTGCTCGCACAAGAAGTCGCGGGTTTCCTGATTATGAGGTAATGCCGGTACCTGCCCGTTGAAAGCCGGAACGATGATAACCCCTGTCGATCCCAGTTCGCCGGCTGCGGTGATAATCTCTTTCATCGTATCCATACATTTCTGACGGATAGCCGGATCAGTAGAGAGGATAAAACCTTCAAACCCTGCACAAATGGCACTGACTTTGATATCACGACCGCTCAGGGCTTCTTTGATTTCCTTTACACGGTCTTTCAGTCCACGGCCTCCCGGTTCAAAACCGACAATACCCAGCTTTTCCATATAGTCCAGCTTCTGGTTCAGGTTTTCACCCGGAGCGATGCCTTCCTGGAAAGAGAGGTTCAGTTTCGCCTTGGTGTTGCAGCAAGACTTCGTTTCCGGACATTTCTCATCCGAAGAAGCCTTCGATGCACAGGATGCCAACGTGCCGGTACTTACGGCTGCTACCGCAGCACCAGACAAGGTTATTCTTAAAAAGTTTCTTCTGTTTAATGTCATATCTTTATTTATTTTGATCACGAGGTTTTCCCGGAACCGGAACAGTAAATGTGCTCATATCCATCTTACCCAGATTCAGGTCTTTCGGAGTATAATCCAACGGAGAAGCAGTCATAGCATCCCAGGTCGTCTCAGCACCGGAATAAGCCGATTCACGTCCCATAATAGCTGCCATATTCGAAATAGCTGTTTCGGAAGCCTGCTGAAGTGGTTTGTTACCACGGATACTATTGATCCAGTTTACATGCTCCAAGGTATACGGGTCGGTCTGTTTGAAGTTTGCTTTTTCTGCTTCATAATCATACTTCCATACCACATTACCGGCAAGGTCTTTGATCTCCATCGTAGAACTGTCCCATGAACCTTTGGATCCCTGAATAAATTCACTTACATTACTAACGCAACCATCTATCTGGCGGCACATACTGTGCATATGAATACCGTTCTCCATGGTAAAGTCGATACTGAAGTTATCATACTGGTCACCGGTAATACGACGCTGGCGAGAACCGAAACCCACAGCTTTAACCGGTTTCAAACCGCTGAACCAGGTAAACACATCAATGTTGTGCACATGCTGTTCAACAATATGATCACCCGACAGCCATTTCCAGTTCACCCAGTCCTTAATCATATATTCGCAATCATTCCATTCTTTCTGACGTTCACGGAACCACAGCATACTTTGATTCCAGTAAACAGTACCACCTGTAATCTCTCCGATCATTCCTTCCATGATCTTTTTATAAGATTCTACATAAGAACGCTGGTGGTGACGTTGCGTACCGGTAATCACACGCAAATTCTTTGCTTCCGCCTGTTTAGCTGTAGCCATGATCGTACGATAACCAACCGGATCCACGCAGATCGGTTTTTCAAGGAATGAATGTTTCCCTTTTTCTGTCGCATACTGGAAATGTACCGGACGGAACACGGGAGGAGTCGCAATGATCACAACATCCACGCCACTGTCTATTACTTGTTTATATGCATCCAGACCTACAAAGCGTTTGTCGGCAGGAATATCTATATTCTTATCTTTTTTCAACTTACCGGCCAGTTCGTCAACTCTTTCCTGGAAAGTATCACCCAACGCAACAATAGTCACGCCATTTGCTGCATTCAGGAAGTTGAAAGCGGCACCGGAACCACGTCCGCCACAACCGATAACACCGGCTTTCAGCTCTTTCCCGTCGGTTGCCAGATCCGGCAATTCCGGAATATAATAAGTGCCCGGTTCTTTCAGCGGTTTCAAAGCAGCGGCTTTTTCTCCCCCGCCGCATGAAGTCAGAACCACACTTGCTGCACTACCTGTACCGATTGCACCCAGTGCACCGGCCATCGCTGAACTTTTTAAAAATGATCTTCTACTGATACTGTTTTCCTTTTTCATGATATAGCAAATTTAAAGAATTGATATAATTTTTACACTAGTCTACTTTATTGAATGGATGAATCCGGCTCGCACACCACACGGAAGCCAATGCCACGTATGTCAGAATACCACCAGATACTTTTAGGTTGTTGCGGGTCAGTCTTTAACCACGCTTCATGTTTGGTATAGTCGCGGGCTGCCGAACGAAGGTCTGCCGCGTCAGAAGTATAATTACCTCCGCGCACTACCCATTCCGTTCCTTCGGTTACCAACGGATTCGTAACAGACTCGCCTCCCTTGCTATAGGCTTCGGGATCATACTTATCTGCACAATATTCCATGACATTACCCAACATATTCTTTAATCCGAACGGATTGGCTTTCACCAGTTCCGGTTCCTGTGTCTTATTCTTACTGTTCTTGCTGTAAATGACGAACGAGCCGATACTGTCGGTTTTTGCATCGAAGAACTTACGCCAGAATCCCTGATCGGAGAAGTCTTTCGGACTGCCGCTGAAGAAGTAAGGAGTTTCCGTACCTCCACGGGCTGCATATTCCCATTCGGCTTCGGTCGGCAGACGGTATTTCTTGCCGGTCTTCTTTGATAACCACTGGCAGAATGTTTCAGCTGCATAATGTGTCATTGTGATAGCCGGACGATCGCCGCCACCCCATCCCTGGTCGGGGAATCCGAACGGAGGTGTCGGACCGGAAATAGCATCCACATCCGGATTGCTGTTATTCGCATAAACCGTTTCAGGAGGAGTACGTCCCTCGCTCATCGTATTTCCATAGAACGACCAGTACTGGTCCCAGGTAACTTCCACCTCAGCCATAAAGAACGGGCTGACCGTTACGTTGCGTACAGGTGCTTCGTCCGGTTTATGGAACGGTTCCTTGCTGGTGCTACCCATTTTGAACGTACCGCCCGGCACGGCAACCATTTTAAAAGACACCGGTGTTCCGGGTATCTGTTCTACATAATCGGCAAAACTTGTTACCTGTGCAGGTTCCTTGAAATAAAGACTTGTATCGACAGCCGAAGATCCGGAAGCCACACCAGGAATACCTGTCAACTTGGAATGGTTGTAGTTGGGATTATAATGTCCGGCATCCAGGTGACAACTGATACACTGCAAGTCCAGTTTCTTTTCATTTTCATCATAATAAAGGTGTGCTGTAATACCGTCGTTCGTAATTCCTTCCGGAAACAAATTCTGGTGACATTCTTTACATGATTCGTTCGGAATATATTTAACGGCATGATCCAGTTCTGACTTCACATCCCAGTCAAAATCGGCACTGTCTTTGGTCATAAAAGACCAGACATCTTTTAAGCCCAGTTTTGCTTTTGCCGTATAATGGTTCCAGGTATCGTTTTTAGGCGGAAGGTGGCAGTCCACACAATGCACTTTCACACCACTACCGTTATTTACGTGCTTGGATAGTTTCCAGCTGCCTTCCACATGCGGATGCACATGACACATCATACAGGATTCGTCACTGGAAAAATAAACGGAAGTATTATAAGCCAGAATCATTACCCCGGCACCAAAAATTACGCCCAAAAGAAGCATAAAGGTCTTTCCTTTAAAAAAATTCTTCTTCAGGCCTGATGAGTATCGATTAGAATTCTTGTTAGTAGCCATCTGTTTTTATGGTATTCAATATTTACACTTAGTCTGAGAATTAGATTTAAAAATCGGCAATAAAAGTAGCATTTTCCTTAATATAAAGAAAGCATAACCCACCTATTTAACGTAATAAGTAAGCAGATTATGCTTTTTTTAATTATTTTCAGTATCCCTTAAAGATTTGACTGTACCGGTGTCATAATGAAAGTAAATTCATAATCACCGTAAGGCAAACGATATTGCTCCAAAGGCAATGCGCCCCAGCTGTTCACACATCCCAGCCCCATCTGTACCTTGTCGATACAAAGGTTGGTATAGTCTGCTTTCGGGACTAATTCTGAATGTCTCTGGTCTTTCTGCACACCGTCGTCCAGTGATTCGATCGAGTAGTTCAATGCAGAAGCTGAGAAAGGAGCCTCGGCAACAAACATCAGACCGTTGCCACCCTTGTTTGTCTGTTTCCACCAGCGGATATCCGTTTTTGTACCGGTTTCCTGCGGACGGATATAAGAGTAGAATTGTTCATCCACTGTCTGGCAGAATTTACCCAGATCGGTCACATTGTTACGGTCTGAATAGTTTTCCCACGGACCACGGCCATAATATTTGATCAATGCCATTTCTTTCGGCATCTGCATCTGCATACCGAAACGGAACATATCCGATACTTTAGCCGACTTGTCAGCAATCATCTTCTGTGTTACTTTTACGGCACCTTCATTATTAATGGTATAAGAAACAGACAACTTAGCCGATACGGCTTCCATTGTATATTCAGCATTTACTATCGCCTGGCCGTTTTCCATCTTATTTGTCAAAGAGGTCAGTTTCAGTCCCGGCTTTTTCCATGCTGCATATCTGTTCTGCAAACCGGCTCCCATATCGTTATCGGTCGGGGCACGCCAGAAGTTTGGAGTCAGCTTACCACCTTCATCGATCAAAGCCTGGCCTTTTACATCATATTTGCAAAGGAATCCGTCGTGTTTATTGAACTCGATACGGAAGTTTTCACCTGTAACGATCAGATAGTTGTAATCGTTTTCTGTAATTACCGGAGTTACCGTGGCAACATTTACTTTTTCAACATTTGCCAGTTTCAATTCCGGAGCCTTATACGGGCGGACAACCAACTGATTTTTAGCAACCGTATATCCCGCCGGAAGCATTGTTTCCGCTTTTTTCAGTTTGAATGCGACATTCAACAGCAATTCCTTGCATTTGCAGATTCCGTCCGTAGTATAGTTCAACTTTACAGATTTGGTCTGTTGCGGAGCCACTTCCAGATCTTTGACCATGCCTGTCTGAACCACTTCGCCGTCAGCCAGCAATTCCCATTCTGCATAATAACCGCTCAAATCACGGAAGAAGTTTTCGTTATAAACATTCACGACACCGCTTGCCAGGTCCGAAGGAGTTACCCAGATCGACTGGTAAATATGTCCGACCTCATGCATATGAGGATTAGGCTTACGGTCCGGACTGATCAAACCATTGTCCAGGAAGTTATTATCAGATGCATCGTAGCGGTTAAAGTCGCCACCGTATCCATAATATTCCACACCTTCCTTATTTTTCATACGCAATGACTGATCCACAAAGTCCCAGATGAAACCACCCTGATATTTCGGATATTTACGGACAAGATCCCAGTATTCCTTAAATCCCCCCTGTGAATTACCCATTGCATGCGCATACTCGCACTGGATAAGCGGTTTGTCGACATTACTATTACAATAGTCTTCACAACCTTTATACCCCAGATACATCGGGCAATAGATATCGGTAAATTCATTCTTTCCTGCCTGCTCATACTGAACGGCACGGCTCTTATCTTCATTCTTGATCCAAGTGTAACATGCTTCAAAGTTCGGTCCGAAACCGGCTTCATTACCCAATGACCAGAAAATAATAGACGGATGGTTGAAACCACGTTGTACATTACGCTGGTTACGTTCCATATGTGCTTTTGCATACGACGGATTCTTAGCCAGGGTTTGTTCGCCATACCCCATACCGTGGGATTCCACATTAGCCTCGGCTACGACATAAATACCGTATTCGTCACACAAATCATACCACAGGTTTGCATCCGGATAATGACAGGTACGAACCGCATTAAGGTTGTATTCCTTCATCACCTTGATGTCCTGCAACATACGTTCGCGGGAAACCACATATCCGCCGTCCGGATCCATTTCATGACGGTCTGCTCCCTTAAACAATACCGGCTGCCCGTTTACCAGGATCTGACTGTTTTTCAGTTCAATCTTACGGAAGCCAACTTTCACCGGGATAACTTCCAGTTCTTTATTGCCTTCTTTCAGCGTAGCGACCAAGGTATACAGGTTAGGCGTTTCAGCCGTCCATTTCAACGGATTGGAAACAGCGATATCCGCAGACACTTTGCCTGAGCCTTTCAGCGTAGTTGTCGCAACGGAATTACCTTGTTTATCCAACAATTTCACATCCACAACGCCACTGCCTTTCAGGTTAACGCTTACATTTAATGTTGCATCCTTATACTGTGCATCCAGATCCGGAGTTACGCGGATATCCTGAATATATTTAGGATTACGGGTATACAGATAACAATCACGTCCGACACCGCACAGACGCAGAAAATCCTGGTCTTCCAGATACGTACCGTCGCACCAGCGGAATGTCTGGAATGCGATCAGGTTCTTACCGGGTTTCAGGTATTTGGTCAGATTGAATTCCGCTTCAAGTTTGCTGTCTTCGCTATACCCTACATACTGCCCGTTTACCCAAAGATACATATTGGATGTTACCGAACCGAAGTGAGCAAATATTTCTTTTCCTTTCCAGTCTGCCGGAATAATGATTTCTTTACGGTATGAACCGACATGGTTATTTTCTACCGGCACTTCCGGCGGATTATTCTTGAACTGGTTTCTCCAGGCATATCCCACATTCACATAAATAGGATCACCGAAACCATTCAATTCCCAAATACCGGGAACGGGCATATTCGCCCAACCTTTATCATTAAATCCTACCTGATAAAAATCTGTCGGACGGGCATCGGCATCCTTCACCCAGTTAAATTTCCAGGTCCCGTTCAAAGTCATAAAATTGACTGACGATTCTTTGCATCCCTTCAACGCCGCATCCTCTGTTTCAAACGCAAAGTAGTTGGTATGCATCGGGGCACGGTTAACTTCATTTACGTTCGGATCTTTCCACTCATTTTTTTGAGCAAATGCTGTCACTCCCAGCAAGGAACAACAGCAAGCTAACATTTTTAATTTCATTCCTATAATTGATTTACTAATGTGCGACCATCAATCTACCCACTTCTGCCACTTTACATTTTCATTGTATCCGGCTTCCACCATCGTTTCAATGAACTGCATGCCTCTTACGCCGTCATAAACAGTCGGGAAGTCCAGACATTCCTCACATGGCTTCTCTCCTTTCTTGATACTCATGACAGTATGGGCAAAGTTCCTGTAAATATTGGCAAAAGCTTCGATGAAACCTTCCGGATGGCCACCCGGAGTACGGGTATTCATTTTGGCCATATCGCCGATAAAGCCGTTATTTCCCATACGAATCACTTCTGTCGGTTTATTCGACCATTTAGCATATAAAGTATTCGGTTCTTGCTGCTGCCATTCCAAACCACCTTTATCTCCGTAAATACGGATCCGAATATTATTTTCTTCTCCGACAGCAACCTGCGATGCGGTTAAAGTTCCGACCACACCGTTCTCATAACGAAGGAATGCTGCGCCATCATCATCGATCGGACGTCCGGGCACAAAGGCATTCAGGTCGGCACAAACTTCCAGCACCTTCAAACCAGTTATATATTCACTCAGATGCCAGGCATGAGTACCGATATCTCCGATACAACCGGCTTTTCCGGAGCGTTTCGGGTCTGTACGCCATCCGGCATTATTTCCCCCCTGTAGTTCGATCCGGTCGGAAAGCCATCCCTGGAGATATTCCACATAGACACGGCGGAGCGTCCCCAGTTCACCTCTGGCGATACGTTCTTTGGCTTCTTTTACTGCCGGATAGGCAGAATATACATGGGTCAGAGCCAGAATCAGTCCTGTTTCTTCCACTTTCTTCTGAAGTTGTTTGGCTTCTTCCAGCGAGAAGGTCATCGGTTTGTCTACTACAACATGGAATCCTCTTTCCAAAGCCATCATAGCCGGTTCAAAATGCCAGCGGTTAGGTGTCACGATAGTCACAAAATCCATCCGTTCACCTTCCGGTAACGTCATTTCATGCTCGAACATTTCCTGATAAGTACTGTAAATGCGATCTTCCGGCAAGTAATAAGACAGACCGGAACTCTTAGAAATTTCAGGGTCTACACTGAAACATCCGCATACCAGTTCGATCTGATTGTCCATAAAAGCCGCACGACGATGGATTGCACCGATAAAGGCGTCACTTCCACCGCCTACCATGCCCATTCTTAATTTTCTGTGTTTCATGATACTATTATTTTTACAATTACGAATTGAGACCCTAAAGATAGGATTTATTTCGTTATATAGACAAATGATAAATCCGATTTAATGCAAATCACTCAACAAAAGGCTGAATAAAGTACCGTCTATACTCTAATACAAAGACGGTACTTTATAAAAAAAGAACTTGTAACTTATTTAATTTTCATAACCTGGATTTTGAATTAAATTTGGATTACTGTTTTTCTCATCACGCATTATAGGTAAAAAATAGCATTTGTCAACAAACTGACGCCCTTCATTATTCAGGTCTATAACTTTATAATGCATATTCCAGATATCCGGATCCGCAGTATACTTGTATTGAACGCCAGCTCCTGACTTCAATGTAGCAGTAACACGAATACCTTTCAAACTATTTAAACCCGGAAGATCAGGGGCAGTCATCCAACGGCGGACATCCCAATAGCGAATTTCTTCAAAAGAAAATTCCAGACGACGCTCATTCTGATAAATTTTCCGCAATTCATCTTTATTATTGGTTGTAACAGCCGGTAAATTCACATGTTCACGATATTCATTCAGATACTTTTTCGCCTCGTCCAATTCACCCAACTCAATGCAAGCTTCAATATAGCAGAAATAAACCTCTGACAAACGAATGAACGGAAAAACCGCATTGATCTTGTTACGATGATCCCCATCGGCTGGATTGATATATTTCTTTAAATAATAACCAGTGTATGTAGCATTCCAATTTTCCCCACCGCCACTACGACTATCCATTCCTGCATAAAATTTAGAATCATCAGTTACAGACGGATCCAACTGATAATAACCAGTCTGTATTTTTCCGGTCGGTTCAATAGAAGCATAATCATCGGGTCTCTGTATCCATTGCATGCCATCATACATGATGGTTGCATAAAAGCGGGGTTCGCGATTACCATATGGATTGTTTGCATGTTGAGAATTATTCCAATCAAATTTGCTCCCGTCCTCCATTGCAAATGCATCTACCAAATCTTGAACAGGAGTATTCCCTCCCCATCCATGATAACCGGAAGGGCCATTAAATAGCGGCATCTTAGTACCACTTTCGTCTTTTGTATCGATAAAATAACGAGAAAAAATATGATCTGCACTTTCTGCCAGAAAGAAACGCCAGATAGCTTGGGCTTTTTCTTCTGTAGAAAGTCCTGTACCTCCATAGGTCGGAATAGCATGTCCCATCGGATTATCCAACAAATCTTTTGCTGCGACTTTAACGGCTTGCCAACGCTCCGTTCGTGACCCTTGCGTGTAAAACAACAATTCCGGATTTTTATAAGAAGCAAGCAGGGACGATTTTACCGAAGCTGTAGCCTGGTCATGCAAATCACTGGCAGCATCCGTCAACACACGAACTTTCAAAGCCTTAACAGCAGCCAATGTAGCCCTGCCCTTCTGCGTATTATCAAACGTATGATCCTTTAAACACTCCGCAGCTTTGTCAATATCATCCAGAACCTGCCCGATACAATCCGTATAAGAAGAACGGGATAATAAAAACGACTCCGGATCGTCAGTCAGTTGGGTTACCTTTAACTGAATAGGAACACCGCCAAATCCACGTGTTAAACGATGCAGGAAATAGGCTCTCAAAAAATAAGCCTCCCCTTTCAACTGCTTTTTTGCATCGTCAGCAAATGTTGCGTCATCCACATGTTCGATAAAATCATTGCAGGAACGTATATTCAGGTATAAACGTTGCCATTGATGCCCACTCTGAGTCTTTGAAAACCAGCCTAAATTCACATCAGTCACAGCACCTGCGTTTGTCTCAACAAATTCCCTTCCATGTATAAACATCGCCTCGTCGCAAGCCGAAGCCTGTAGTTCTTCCGTAAAGCCGGCATCCTGAAATGCAAAATAAATATCATACATATAAGCTTCTGCCAGACTCTTTTCTTTCCATATATCATCTGCCATGATTTCTGTCTGTGATTTTGTATCCAGAAAATCCGTACTGCAAGACACAGTAAGCAAAGCTACAGATAAAAGACATAATATATTCGCTTTTTTCATGTTCATATCAAGTTTAGAATGTTACAGTAAAACCTACATTAATAATTTTTGACTGAGGATAGTTTGTCGCATTGGAACTTGTACTTTCCGGGTCAATATCTTTACTTGGCGAGAAAGTCAGCAAGTTTACCCCACTCACATACAAACGGGCATACGAGATAAACTTTGTTTGCAGCAACCATGCTTTGGGGATACTCCATCCTACTTCAAGATTTTTCAAACGGATATAATTCGTATTGACCATCCAGTAAGTGTTGCTACCGGCAGCCGTTCCATCCCAATAATACTGACTGCGTTCGTTTACACGCGGATATTTGTCAGACGGATTATCAATAGACCAATGCTTGTCATAAACTGTTTTCGGATAATTACCAATATCACCGGCTTCCCAGTAAACTTTAGTCCATGAATCAGCCGCACCCTGAAATAAGATGTTCAGGTCAAAGTTTTTCCATTGCAAATATCCTGTAATGCCATATGTCCATTTCGGTTCATTGGTACGGTCCGAACGATAACGGTCATCCGGGGTTATTTTACCATCCCCATCGAGATCCTTAAATTTCATATCACCCGGTTTTAAATCCGCATCCTTTGTTATACCGTCATAATTTGGACGATTAGCTATATCGTTGATTTCATCCCAATCCTTAAATACACCGTCATACTCGTAATACAAAGAAGTATTCATCGGATGACCTGTCGACTTTTGCCACTCAGGAGCACCCGGAGCTTCATCCCAGAACTTAATGGTATTTTTTGCATAACCTCCGGTTGCAGATATACTATAGCGCCAATCTTTACCGATATTGTCATTCCATTCAATCTTAAAGTCAAAACCGGTATTATTAACCTTACCTATATTTTCAGCAGGCAATGTTAAGCCGGAAGTTGTAGGAATAGATGCATTTCTACGCCATAAAATATTTGAACGTTTATTATAAAAATAATCTGCCTCTAAATATAAGCGATTATCGAATGTCCGGGCTTCAATACCAACATTGAAGTTATTAGCACGTTCCCACGAAATAGCAGGATTCGGAAAACGACTGATGCGCAATCCCTTTTCATCCGCATTATCAATAATATATCCCCATTCATAATAATAGGTAGGTGCAAATTGGTATTCCCTTAATTTATCATCATAATAAACCTGGTCGTTCCCCATCTGCCCCCAGGATGCACGTAACTTAAAATAATTAATAAAAGAGAGATTTTCTTTCCAAAAGTCCTCTTCCGAAATACGGTATCCAAGTAAAACACCGGGGAAAAAGCCAAAACGCTCGCCTGCTGCAAACATATAAGAACCATCATAACGCCATACAAATTCAGCCAGATATTTCTCTTTATAGTTATAAGCAAAACGTCCGAAATAATTCATACGGGCACGTTCCCAGTTATCTCCGTCACTCTTGGCATTTTTCTCTTTATCACCACCTGCATTAAAATGATGAAGAGCCGTAGAAAGGAAATACCTCCGGTATCCGTTAAACGATTCAGCATCGGACCAGTCGCGTTCCATACCAATCAAAAAATCGACTCCATGATCTCCGAAAACCCGATTATATGTCATAATACCGCTTAAAACTGTATTTGTCTGGTCTGTAGACTCCATAGACAAGTCCGGATCCTCATGGTTCGGGTAACTCAACATCGGCGTTAATTTAGGTGTTGTGCCATCTGATTCATAACTCACTTTATCCCAATCATATAAAGTCCATGGCTGAAACCATGTTTTACTTTGCTTTAAATATTTATCATAAGAGACGGAAGCTACAAGTTTCAAGCCTTCAATCCAGGGCTGGGTAATTTCTACATTAGCATTAGTTTGTATATAGTAACGCTTATCATGCGTATAACCGGTTTCATCTGTACAGGCAACAACCGGATTACGCCCATATTCCTGTGCCGGTCCGGGAAGTCCGTTAGGCCAGTAAGCCTGGTCAGTTGGACGGCCTCTGGATGTGAACCATAACAAATCACCTGCTCCCTGACTTGGGAAATTACGGTTTTCCTGACGTCCCATTAATTGAGTTCCCACTTTAATAAAATCATTGAGTTGTGCATCAACATTCATACGCAGGTTGAACTGTTTGTAGTTGTTCGCTGATTTATGATAAAGCCCGTCTGTATATTTATGTCCGAAGTTTACAAAGTATTGATATTTATCAGAACCACCTTCCAGCGATGCATTGTGAATTCGCTGTGGAGACCAATCTTTAAAGGTTGCCGCATACCAGTCCGTATTCGGATATCTCCAAGGATCAGAACCATCACGATATTTCTGAATTTCTTCCTGAGTTGCAAACAAAGTATAATCTCCCATACCGACACCATTATTCTTAGCCGGATTTTTCATGGCTTTATTCATATACAATTCATTCATCAACTCTGCATATTGAGGAGCATCACACATTTCCGGTAGATTGGTAGGCTTAGACCATCCTTGGTTAAAAGAATAAGAAAACACCGGTTTCTTACCCGCACGTCCTTTTTTAGTAGTTATCAAGATCACACCATTGGCTGCACGTGCCCCATAGATAGCTGCAGACGCATCTTTCAGTACAGACATCGTTTCAATCTCGTTTGGGTCAAGACGTTCCAAACCACCAGTTCTCGCCGCTACTCCGTCAATGACAACCAACGGATCATTATTTCCTAATGTATTTGAACCGCGAATACGAATTGTTGCTCCATCGTAACCCGGTTCACCGGAACGCTGAAATGTTACCACTCCCGACATTTTACCTGCTATGGCATTTGATAAATTCGCTACTGGTGTTTTTATTAAATCATCCCCCTTCAATGTGGAGACAGCACCTGTAACAGTTTCTTTTTTCTGAACTCCATATCCGACAACCACAACCTCATCTATATTTTGAGTATCTTCCTGCATCGTAATATTGATCGATAACTGATTACCTACCGCAATCTCCTGCGAACGATATCCAATATAAGAAAAGAGAAGCGTAGCATTGGCCGGTACTTCCAGTTGATATCTACCCTCCATATCGGTAATTATACCGATTGTCATTCCTTTTACTGAAACATTTACACCAATAAGAGGATCCCCCGAAGCATCAACAACCGTTCCCCTGACATTTTTCTGCTGTGCAAATACATTTGTCGTGCAAAAAATTAAAAGCAATAAGGTTAACATTCTGAATAAATTGCTTTTAACACGACATCCTTTTAAATGTATGTCTAAAAAAGATTCTTTCATTTCCTTCTGTTATTAAATGAATATAAGGTTAAAAAACACAATGGATATGACTACATATCCGAATAGAAAACATTGGAATTAAAAATTCATAATCATAGGCAAGCAATATTAAAATGAATACTAGTGAATTATATAAACTTAAATTTTATCTTCTCCATTACTTAACAAAGTGCAATCTTTATTACAGAGAAACAACTGGCATATATCTTGAAAACCGTATTACTAAAGAAAACAGCCCCCTTCATACACATACCGGACACCTCATTTACCAAACAAGCATAACCTTCTATACATCAACATAATCTTCAGACAAATTAGGTTAACTATTAGACTTAATAGCAAAATGTTTCAAAATGGGAACACAAGATCTATTAAGAGAATTAAGAAAATCACAGCAGCAAAGATATTACATTTTGTTATATTAGCAAACACAAGTGCAATTTTTTATTACAAATATCATTTATTTATTCAAACCACAAACACTAAATTGCTTACATGAACGATATACTAAGGAATATAGATGCAATTCGCAGAAACAAAGGATATTCGCAAGAATATTTAGCTAGTCAGATCGGCTTGAAACAAGCCGGGTTAAGTCTTATTATGTCAGGAGAGCGGGAACTTAAATACAACACATTATTACAAATTGCAAACGCCCTGCAAGAATCAGTAATAAACATTATTGCATATCCGGATAAATATGTTCTGAGCAAGGAAAGTAATATATCAACAGAAACAGTATTACAAATCAAACTGGACAACGATAAAAAAGAGCAGGTGCTAAAAATCGTTTTCGGAGATGAAGCAGCAGAATTGCTAAAAGGAAAGTGATATTTTTATCTATTGAAAAGATCGGATCCGGCTTATTGAATAATAAAACCGGATCCAATTAATTATATTATATTCTGTAACTATTTATACTTAAAGAAATTATCCCCCAACGGGCTTCAATCCCATTTTTGCAGCCCGTTCCAGCATAAACTGTTTAGCTGCCTCATATTCATTAGGAATTATGCCATCCAGAATAGCATTCTTGATCGCTTCTTTTATGACGCCTACCGGCTGTGAAGGAGGTAGGGAGAATGTCTCCATAATTTCCTCACCGGAGACAGGAGGCTGGAAATTACGCACCCGGTCTTTCTCTTCTATTTCTGCCAGCTTTTCACGAACCAACCGGAAGTTATTCAGAAAACGGCGAACTTTTTCCGGATTCTTGCTAGTGATATCCGCTTCACAAAGTTTCATCAAGTCATCGATATCGTCACCGGCATCGAACAACAAACGACGGATGGCAGAATCTGTCACTTCATCGTCTGCCAAAGCTATGGGACGCATATGAAGAGTTACCATTTTCTGCACATACTTCATTTTCTCATTCATCGGCAACTTCATCCGACGGAAAATACCCGGCAGCATACGCTCGCCGATAAAATTATGATTGTGAAACGTCCATCCCAGACGAGGATCAAAGCGTTTGGTTGCCGGTTTTCCTATATCATGGAAAATCGCACTCCAACGAAGCCACAGATTATCCGTTGTTTTACTCAAACGGTCCAACACCATTAAGGTATGGGCAAAATTATCCTTATGGCCGATGCCTTCTTTTGTTTCCACTCCTTTCAGAGCACACAGTTCCGGAAAAATCAGCTGCAACAATCCGCTCTTATCAAGCAATTCAAAACCGATGGAGGGTTTCGGTGAAAGGACGATCTTGTTCAATTCATCCACAATCCGTTCTTTGGATATAATGGAGATGCGTTCCTTATTGCGCTCAATCGCATCAAATGTATCGGGATGAATAAAAAATCCCAACTGTGAAGCGAACCGGACTGCACGCATCATACGCAACGGGTCATCACTGAATGTAATATCAGGATCGAGTGGCGTACGGATAATCAGATTATCCATGTCATCCAATCCTCCAAAAGGATCGACCAGCTCCCCATAACGTTCTTTATTCAGACATAAAGCCAGTGCATTAATCGTAAAATCGCGCCTGTTCTGATCATCCTCCAAAGTCCCGTCTTCCACAATCGGCTTCCGGCTATCGCGATTATACGACTCCTTCCGGGCTCCGACAAACTCGATCTCAAGGTCGCCTGATTTCACCTGCGCCGTTCCGAAATTCTTGAATACGGACAAATGCGTCTTTTTTCCCAACTTGCCGGCAACAGCTTTTGCCAACTCTATCCCGCTACCTACTGCAACAACATCAATATCTTTTGATGGACGGTATAAAAAAATATCTCTGACGTAACCGCCAATCACATAAGCCTCAACACCTAATTCGTCTGCAGCCTCTGAAATTATGTGGAACGGTTTTGCCGATATATGATTTAAAATATCTTCCTGTTCTATATACATTCGCTTTATTTATCTCACTCATTGAGACTGCAAAGATAAAAAATATATCTTTGCAGACAGAACGATTAAGATAAACAACATGAAGAAGTCTGTAATATGTATCGCATTGGCAGCCGTAACCCTGGCTGCATGCAATAATACGGAGAAAGAAGCCCGGGCCCGGTTGAACAATGCAAAAAGTATGTACGAACGAAACGAGTTCTTCGCTGCAAAAAACGAAATAGACTCTGTCCGCGCCCTCTATCCGAAAGAATTCAAAGTATTGAAAGAAGGACTTTCCCTGATGCGTATGGTCGAGATGAAAGAGGCGGAACGGAATATCGCTTTTTGCGACAGCCTTATTCCCATCAAGACAGAAGAAGCGGAAGGACTGAAAAAGGGATTCGTTTTTGAAAAAGACAGCGTCTACGAAGAGATCGGTAATTATATATGGAAACAGCAGACAGTGGAGCGGAATGTGCAACGCTGTTATATCCGCAGCGGGGTAAACGAAAAGGGCGAGATTTATCTTGCCAGTGTTTTCTACGGTGGCGCACCGATCAACCATACAGGCATTAAAGTCAGTACGAAAGACGGCCAGTTTGCCGAAACAGCCGCAATCCCGTACGACGGCGGAGTAAACTACCGTTTTAAAGATCTGGGAAAAACAACTGAAGTCGTCACCTACAAAGGCGAAAAAGGACTCGATGCTGCCAAGTTCATTTCTACAAACGTAAAAGAACGTGTCAAAGCCGAGTACACAGGTGGCAAACCCTATACATTATATATAGCTGACGGGGATAAAAAAGCGATTGCCGCGACTTTTGAACTGGCTACAGTATTAAGCGATCTGGAAAATCTTCAGAAAGAGAAAGAAAAAGCAACCAAGCGAATTGCTTATTTAAAAAGCAAATTGGAAAGTAATACAGAAGAATAAATGGTCTGATTTTCTCCATAAAAAATCCGGTTCCCAATTGAATATGAGAACCGGATTTTTATTTGAGATTATCTTTTTTACTTCACGATCACCTTATAAGCCTTGTCACCTTCAACAGACACAATCACAACGCCTCTTGCTGTCTGAACAGTTACATAATCAGATGAAACCATTTGAGTTCCAATCTTCTGTCCCAGTATGTTAGAGATAGTGATTCTCTTTCCACCAGCATTGCGAATACTAAATTCACCAACACCGCCAACAATCTGAACAGCAGTCGGAGCTTCGATTTCCTCGTTTGCTACAGGAGCCGGAGCATTTTCCACTTCGAATACAGCAGTCGGGACTTCCTGCATTACTGCAAAACCATTCGTTACACCAATATAAGGTTTGCCATTTTTACTCAGTTCACTCTGGTTTTCCAAATAATAACCACCTCCTTCTACTGTCTTGAAAGCAAAGAGGGCAGGGCTATTCTTCATTGTCTTGATCGTATCATTATACATAAATACAGCATGACCTCCCAATGTATCCTTAGCAGCCAGATAATAGCGGTTATCATCTGCTGCATTTGTATTTACCATACCAGAAGAGATGTAATACAGATGCTTACCATCAACCAACTCTGTAGCCTGTTCTACCCAAAGACTAAAATTATCTTTTTCATATCCCGCTTTTGTTATCTCATTTCCTTCAATACGAGTCTCAGCCAGGAATGTATTCGGATTCATTACCAACGAATTATTGTTATAAACAAGACGTTTATGGCTATTTGCAAATGAAGCGTATTCAGGAGCATCTATTGACGAGAAATTCACATAGGCTACATCTTTTGTCAACTGGAGGCAAGCAGCATTGATATTCACTCCAACATACAAACCGCCATCAGTCTTCAGGGCATAACTCTGACGCGTATGGTCAGAAATAAACTGGAAAGAAACGGCAGGATCAGTTGTTGAAAATTTCAGACTATCGCTCTGTTTAGCTACTTTACCTGGATTATACAAAGCTCTTAACTCATAGGAGATGACGGATATTTCATCACCTAACTGTCTGGCTCCTGCTA
This sequence comes from Parabacteroides caeci, assembly GCF_023656795.1. Lineage (NCBI taxonomy): Bacteria > Pseudomonadati > Bacteroidota > Bacteroidia > Bacteroidales > Tannerellaceae > Parabacteroides > Parabacteroides caeci. The sequence goes on along the minus strand of NZ_JAMOKT010000010.1, from coordinate 1,824 downwards.
CTACATTAGTATCGACAGGTATCAATTTAAAGATAGCTTCATTTTCTGTTGTCTTTGCTATTACCTGCAAAATAGAGTCATTTGTATAGATATACATATCACCGACCCCGGAAGTTCCGGAAATCGGATTGAGCAAGAAACCTTTATCTACCAGTTCCTGTTCAGTCAGAGCCAAAGAACCCAGGTATTTATCAGTCAAATCAGCAGCGAGCTCTATAACAGTTATAGAATCATTACCAAAAAGATAAGTATCTTTTTGGCCCTTTACTTCAAAAATCTCCTGATTCATGATCAACGCTGAATTAGATTCACGATCTACAACAGAGTATTTGCCGCCATTAGCTTTAATATACCATTGTCCTCTGGGTACTTCTTTATACGGAATAGTATCTCCGCCCATAAAAGAATTTGCAGAAACATAATATTTGCCTCCGTTAACACCCTTACTTGCACTTTTCAGTGCGTAGACACCCGTTCCACCAGGAATCGTGGCATGTGAACCTTTTGTTAATGCTATAGAAGGTGCTGCACCCTGATATTCTCCTTTTTCATCAGGCAGTGACACCGTTAGAATATTCTTATTATCCACACCTGCAACCACAACCTTGGCGATCTTCCCCACTAAAGGACTTTCTGCTGCCACCGGAGTCTCTGCCACAAACATGGAGAGCGAATCATTCTTTAAATCTATTACAAATTTAAATTGCTGCCATGCTGCATTCGGCTTCTGAACCGTACGGGTAGAATCTAATGAAAATTTATAACCAAATGCATCTTTTGCTCCGGCAATTGATGTTTTTAATGTATCAACGCCAAAATATTTAACTACACCATTCGGATAAGATTCATCGCCTTTTACTTGCAAAGTAACATATCCTTCTTTATCTGTAGCAACTACATCTTTTGCCAACAGGTCTTTCCCTTCAAAAATGTTTCCTTCGTAAGTATCACCAAACTTCAACCGGAAGGTCTGGAAACCTGCTCCCAATTGTTTCGCTGTCAAAACAAATTCAGGAGATGGTATCTCAACTTTAAAAGGAGAACCTTCCTCATTATCAACTAAGGAAAGACCTTCTTCTGTAACCGATAGAGATAAATATGTACTTCCACCATAATAAGCTTTCAAATCACTGCCATCAGTAAACACCCATCTCTTCACCCCACTGATGCTCGTATTCAATACGGGAACAAGTTTCTCTCCCGGAGCAAAAGCCAGATATTGCAGTGTTGCTTTATTTCTAATCAAATAAGTATTAATCCCTAACTCTGTTTGCTTATCTACGATCTGCCATAAAGCAGAGTCGATAGCAGATTTCGTCGCATTCTCAGTAACAAACTCACTGTAAGGTTTCACAATCACAGAATCCGATTTATTTCCATCCAGTGATAAACACTTATCGTCCACCTTCAAATAATAAAAATCGTCTGTAGCACCCAACTTTACCGGTTCTTCTGCATTCATCGTAAAAGAACCCATAGTCATCAACGCCACAGCCAATAAAGTAGATTTTTTATTCATATATTATTTCACTTTTGATTTACATATTAACCCATACTAAGTACAAAGATAGAATATTTTAAATCCGAAATTACTATAACAAACGCTAATAATCAAGTATATTGTACAAAAGAGACGACTTTTCATGCAAAATCATACTGATATTACGTATCTTAGTACCCTTACTCTTCTCATATTTCTCCTGTCCTGTCCTGAAATAAGTTGACCTTCTTGAAAATAAAAAAGTTTCAAAAAGGACCAAAAAGGTCCGTGCTGTTATAAGTTTACAAATTTAGCACTAAAAGAGTTTCCGTAAACTCTTTTAG